>JAGGRV010000521.1 GCA_021159445.1 Deltaproteobacteria bacterium
GAAGAAGACGGCAAAAAAGACATTAATTTGTTCAAGTTATTTATTGTATGTTCCTAACTGCAAATTTAATAAAGTTACCGGTAAGAAATGTGTGGATAGACTATGACAAGGAAGCTGACGTGTTGTACTTGAGTTTTCGGAGGCCGCAGCGGGCCAAAAAAACGATGGAGGCTGGGGATGATATTCTAGTTCGGACCGATGAAAATGAGATAGTAGGAATAACCATTTTGAACGCCAGTGATAGGTGAAATTTTAACCTGCTTGCCCCGTCTGCCCCGTAGCTCCGGCAGATGGTACCGGGGTACCTCATCCTCTAATCCTTATTTTTTCTCTCTGCGTCCTCTGCGGTCTCAAGCGACTGTAGGGAGCGGGCGAGAGGAAAAAAACATCTCTCACAGAGTTCACAGAGTAAGGGTTTTCTCAGCGTCCTCTGTTTGCAGCCCATAGGGCCGTCTTGCCGGTGAAAGTCCGGTTGCGTGAATTGACCGTGTTTACCCGCATAGTTATATTTGACATCTGAGTTCAGAAATTGCATCAAGAAGGTGGCAAAACAAAATGGAAGGTGGTCAGTGAAAATAACTGGTATAATATGGTTGGAAGATATTGTTGAAAAAATTGCGCGGAAGCATAATGTTAGGGATTATGAAATAGTGGAGGTGCTTCAAGAAAATCCCTACTTTCGTTTTGTCGAAAAGGGATATCAAAGGGATGAAGATCTATATGCTGCTCTTGGACGAACCAATTCGGGAAGGTATTTGATCATATTTTTCATATACAAGACTGACAGAAACGCGCTTATTGTTTCAGCAAGAGATATGACCAAGACAGAAAGGAGAAAATATGAACGGAGATAAAACGAGTATATCAAAAGCCAATACTTATCAAAAGATTGGAGAATATTGGGATACGCATGATTTGGGAGAGATATGGGATAAAACTCAGCCTGCTTCATTTGAGGTAGATATACAGTCAGAGTTCAGATATTTTCCTGTTGAACTCAAAATATCACAAAAAATTGCCGAGATTGCGAAAAAAAGAGGGGTTAGTTCCAAGACATTAGTTAACTTGTTCCTTCAAGAGAAAGTCTTGCAATAGCTTCGGCCGTGCGATTGGGATAGGAAGTAGCTCATCACTCTTTCAACTTCTTCTCTTTGTGCTCTTCGTGCTTCGTGGTGAGAAAAGTATTTCATATGCCCCTTTCAGAGACTTTCGTATATGTCGTGGTGAGTAAGCAAAATATTTCACTGGGCCAACAGACCAAACGCAAGAATGAAAATCACCCGTTTCGAAGACATAGAAGCCTGGCAACAAGCTTCACTAAAGCCCAGAGCCGAAAAGACTTTGCAGCCAAAATGGCTATTTCATCCAAGGAAGCTAGGGAGACCCATTATTGGCTCAGGCTCATTCGGGATAGCCAGCTATGTATGAATATTGACGTTGGCTCACTGATTGAGGACTGTGAGGAACTGATTCGTGGTAACCGTTCACACTCCCTGGCAGCCGATAGGCTTTTGCAGGGTTTCAACCGCGGGCAGATTGCACCAAAATGCGTATTCCCAACGGATTATGCTTTGAAACCTGAAAAAGGCTGTTGGCTGTCAGGGGGGAAAGTGAATAATTACGGTTGTAGAAATAAAAGGGAATTAACTGAAACGGTGAAGTTTCTGAAGCAATACGAGGTGGTTCATTTCTCCAGATCTATTTCCGAAAAAACCGTAAAATTGATAAGAAAGTATAATTTGAGTCATGGCCTCTTGATGGCAGATGCAATAATTGCCGCCACGGTACTTGTATCAGAGGCGCAGTTATTTTCAAAGAATGCAAGTGATTTTGTGTTCATAAAAAACCTGAACGTAAATAGACCTTATTAATCTTCCTCAATTCCATATCTAATAGAGATCTTTGAAAAATGCTAATTTTCGCCTGTCCTGCCCCTTATGTGCGAACTATCATACTGATGTGTCAATGATAGGTTGGGTCCGTTTAATCCTCTAATCCTTCTGGTCTCTGCGGTCTCCAGCGACTGTAGGGAGCGGGCGAGAGAAAAAGAATGCCTC
>JAGGRV010000167.1 GCA_021159445.1 Deltaproteobacteria bacterium
TGCTTTGAAACCTGAAAAAGGCTGTTGGCTGTCAGGGGGGAAAGTGAATAATTACAGTCTACGAGTTGGATGTTCGTCCCCCCAAATCCTTACTTCATTTGCGTGTCTTAAGACCAACCCACTTAGCGGCACGGGCAAGGGCTTTGTCCAAGGTCCAAAAAAAGGCATCCTCTCGGGTTGCAATAGCAAGGTGTAGGGCATCAGGGGCTCTCAAGGGGTGTTTCATTGCCATAATCCATTCTGTTGCCCGTTCAAAATCGCTGGAGCCTACTGATACCATACGCAGAACCCCTGCACCCAAGTGTTTGTCCAGGGCTATCATTGTTCGTCGGGCATCTGCCGCTTCCATTTCCTTGGTCCTGAATTTTCTGCATAGAAGCGAAGCGAATTCTGATCGAACAAGGGGGCTGATTACCAAAGATCCTACGGGAAGCCTGAGCAACTTACTTTCCACAACGTCGCTGTTTGCTTCTGGCAGGTAATACGGTGCCAAGTAGGATGTGTCGATGTAGTGGATGTCTGTCAATATCTAAACTCCTCCCGCATTCTGATAATAGTCTCAGAAACTGAGAGCCCTTTCACGCGCATCTTCTCACGGAAGGCCTTCATGCTGGGTAAGTGGGCTGTTTGCTCAACTGCTTTCAGTATGGCCACTGGTTTACCCCTTCGCACAATCATAACCTCTTCTCCTTGTTCGACCTGCGAAAGATAAGAGGACAATTTGGCCTTTGCTTCCCTGACATTGGTCTGGATCATGACATCTCCTTTGTGACTACATAATATAGTTACATATAATCATCCTCTTCCTTTGTTGTCAATTAGAATCCATATAAGCCTTCTCAAATCGTTCCCTGATGTTTTCTCCATTCCCGCCTGCCTTGCAAGTTTGGCGAGCGGGCAGGCAGGAAAGCCGTCTTCTTCCGCAGCGTTTGTCCAAATTACTCTGCGACCCATTTTCCCATCCGCTTTTCCACTTCTTCCTGGCTGTATATCCTCCCTTCTTTTACGTCCTGAATACCTCGTTGAACTTTTTGCCGTACATATAAACGATACTGCCAAAACAACTGCCGGCTGTAGAAATCCGGATATCCCAGGGTGGTTCTGGCCGGATCAAAAAGGTGGGAGAATTCATTGGGGAATTGAAAGAAGCTACAAGAATCTGAGCCTATCCAGGACATGTGCCTCAAGAAGAGAGGGGCTCCTGACACTCACTTTTCATGCGTTTTGATGCTACATGCTGTCTCCTCGTAGCAGCGTGTGTCAGCCACAGGCGGGGAAGGAACGCTAGTGGATTCCCCGTCCTGTATGTACGACTTGTTCGGCAACTTTTTGGCCCAATATACCTTTATCTAATTCAAGTGTGTAGGATAAAATTGTGTTAATATCTATTTTTTTTGATGCTTTAAGTATTTCTATCCCTGTAAGCTTTCCATCTGCGGTAGTATCAATATTTACTCCTTCTGTGATTTCAATAACACCATCTGGATTTTGATCGCTTAGTTTTAGATACAAAGCATCTATTCCTTCATCATAATGTACTTTCATTTTCCTCTTCCTTTCTTTAATGGATAATTTGTGATTACTGTCACAATATCATTCTCAACTGCGAAAACAATCTTTATTGGATATTTAAAATCCGGATACATTTTTGATTATCTCATGTTCTCCATCGCTTAGATTCGAACCTTCTAATATTATTTCAACCATTGATTCTGGTATGTTATATAGCTTTGCTCTTCGTTTTGCGTGTCGAGAAAATTTTACTATCATTTCACATTTTCATTAATATTATTATTTCGCCAAACGGCCAAGCTCAGCGAAAAAATAGGCCGCAGGCCTGATACCGACTGAAGCGCTTGTTAGATTATAACTGTTTCCGCTGGAAAATTCCAATCTGCGGCGTTGCTTCAATTTTCCAGTCACTGCGACGTACGATAAATGTTGAATTTTGAATTTTGAATTAAGGTATACGTCTTTTAAATCTTCTTCCACCATTCAGTATTTAGGAACGTACAATAAATAACTTGAACAAATTGGGAGGTTTAAAATGCAGG
>JAGGRV010000492.1 GCA_021159445.1 Deltaproteobacteria bacterium
TAGTGTCTGAACGAAAAGGCTGTTCAGACACAATTTTGAATTCTAAATTTTGAATTTTGAATTAAAAAAGAAAATAACATTGCAGGCTCAACCCAACCTACAAAAAAACGGACTTTTCGTTCAGCCACTATTTAATGGCATTCAAGACAAATTCTCTAACTTTAGTTCACTTTAGGCACTTGCAACTTTAGTCACTTATAATTAATAACATCCAAGACAAATTCCTTAGCGCGCAGTTCCAAAAACATCAAGAAACAGGTGGAAATAAAATGATCAGACAAATCATGGCAAGAAATTTTTTTAAAATCTTATTGATCCTTTTTTCATTAACCGGCCTGATGGCCTGTAACGGCGATTCCAATGAAAAGTCCGAGAGTCAGACCCCTGCAGATACAGGCATGGAAGCCCCTGTCAAAATGAACACACTCTCAGGCAAGGTGGCAGAAACCATGAATAGCGTGGGATATACCTATATCCTGCTGGACAAGGAAGGAGAAAAAATATGGGTGGCAGTGCCTGAAATGCAGGTCTCTGTGGGAGAGGAAGTTGTCCTCGTGCCCGGCATAGAAATGGTCAATTTCACCAGCACAACTCTTAATCGCACCTTTGAAAGGATCATCTTCTCTGCTGGTCCTGTGTCCGGAAAAGGCGAATCAGTTGAAAAAAACGTGAAAATGCCCCGTGGAGATCTCCCGATGGAGATGATGAAGGCCCCTGCAAGTGGAGGAATGGGCGTCAGCACACCGATTGAAGATGTTAAAGTTGAAAAGGCTACTGGCCAGGACGCATACACCATTGCCGAAATCTACGAGAAAAAATCCGGTCTCTGCAATAATAAAATACTTGTGCGGGGCAAAGTCGTAAAAGTCCTTCCCAAAATTCTGGGAAAGAACTGGATCCATCTGCAGGATGGATCAGGGGATGAAAAAAAAGGAAATTACGACCTTGTTGTAACATCCCAAGACATGCCCTCGGTTGGAGATGTGATCACTGTCAGCGGCACAGTTTACACCGACAAGGATTTTGGAGCAGGCTACAAATACAATGTAATTGTTGAAGAAGCGATCATTACCAAGTAAAACGGGTAAGGCAGAGAGGTTCAGGGGTTCAGGGTTACTTTTGAACGCTTACGAGGTTTTTTTTATGCGCAAAGCAAAAGACATCATGACATCACCTGTAATTACGGTTCATCCCGACACATCGGTGCTTGATCTGGCCAAACTACTCTCTGAACACCGCATTAACGGCGTGCCTGTGGTAAACGATGACGGAAACCTTGAGGGGATTGTAACAGAGGCGGATCTTATTGACCAAAACAAAAAGCTGCACATTCCCAGTGTGATATTTTTTATGGATTCAACCATCTTTCTGGAAAATCCGAAAAAGCTCGACAAGGAACTCAGGAAGATGGCAGGGACCACGGTGGAGGACATCTGCACACGGGATGTTATGACAGTGGAGGATGAGACCCCTATTGACGAAGTGGCCAGCCTCATGGTGGGAAAACGGATAAGCACCATCCCTGTCATGCGGGACGGAAAGATCGTGGGAGTAGTCGGCCGCGGTGACCTTGTCCGGTCAATTGTGTCTTAGGAGCTGTCCGCAAATAACTTAAACATCTACTTCTCAGATTATAACTTTTTCCAGACGTTCCTTACGCTTTTTCCAGTCCGGCAGAATTCGCCCGAGAAGGTGGTAAAATTTTCTATCATGGTGCGGATAGGGCAGATGACACAGTTCATGTATAATCACGTAATCAATGCAGTGGATCGGAGCTTTGACGAGTTCAGTATTCAACATGATAACGCCATTACCGGAACAGCTACCCCATCGTTTCTTCATACGGCGGTAGCGCACTTCCGGCACCACAGCCCCCATCTTTACAAAGATCGGCACGTACTGGGCAAGCCGCCTCGCGAGCAAGTTCTTGGCGTGTGCCAAGTACCAATCGAGCATAAGTGCTCCGGCTTTTTTTCTTTCGTTTGGATCAGGCAATTCCATTTCAAAAAA
>JAGGRV010000247.1 GCA_021159445.1 Deltaproteobacteria bacterium
TATTAATTTTTGTTCAAGTTATTTATCTCCCGTTCCTTATACATTTGTTCGAAATTTTCATTTGATATGTATTTCTGATCAAGAGCGACATATAGCTGGCTTTGAACTTCTGCGGCTGAACTCTTAGATATAAAGAGGAATTGAATGAATTCTTTGTTGATCCGGCGCGAAAATCCTTCTTTACCCTGTTAAATAAGATTTGAGCCTTCGTTTGAGAAACATTTTCCCGTGACCCCTAAAAAGGGTGGCTTGGATGGTGACCCTAAAAGGGTCTTTGTCTAAATACTGTTCACCGCAAAGTTCGGTGGGTTGTGCGGTAAAAAGGGCGTTGTAATCCCGTGAACGATTACGAAATTTCTTCGTAAAATGTCTGAGCGGTCAAGATCCGCTGGAGTAGACTATAAACCAGATAGTCTCAGATACAAGGCCTGTTCATCCTGTCTAAAGGACCAGCCGTACCAGCTCGAATTGTTATGATGGTGAAGCGTTGAGTGCTCTTTCAAGCAGGGGATGAATCGTATCAGCGTATGGATTGACCACGGAGAGACCTCGCCAAGTGAATCCGTGCTGTAAATCCTCGCTGAGCAGTATGCGGCAGTTGTGCTCTGCGGCAATCGCCATAATAAGTGCATCCCAAATTTGCAATCTGTGATCAACGGCCAAATCCATTGCCGATTGAAACGCAGACCAGCTTGAGTCGGCAACATAATAAGTATCTGCCCAGCTTAGAATGGCCTCGCGCGATTTTCCGGGATCGCGCAAGGCCTTGCCATTAAGCACGCGGTAAAGCTCTCCTATCGTTTGTGCAGGCAAGAGAATATCGTTAACAGGTAAAAGCTCCAAAAGTCGTAATGTACTATCTCGACGCGTTTGATCACCAATGCCTTCTGCATATGCAAGAACATTAGTATCCAGTGCGATTCTCACGCACAATCCTCGTAAAGCTCGTCCCGACTCCAGAGACGTGTGCCTGTTACATTTTGATTGCGCAAACGTGTCAGCAGGGCGGCTTTGGAACGTTGGCACTCTGCAATGTTTTTAAGGACAGGACCGATGGTGGCCACTGGCCGCCCTCGTGAGGTCACCACAAAGGCCTCACCCCAAGTGACCTCGCGAATTATCCGTGAAAAATGACGATTGGCATTTGTAGCAGCAACAGTTTTCATGACCCGACCCCTTTGTAGTGTTATAACCTACTTTATGCCTTGGGCTTTCTGCTGTCAATGGTTTCCACTTTACTACCTATCCGCTGGCAGACTCGCCAGCAGATAACTGTCTATGCGGTTACACGTCAGATTGTGCGACACATGAAAAAGGAAATAATTATCACGAAAACACGAAGGGGAAGTCTCTGGATAGATTAATGAACATCGAATGTCGAATAGGAAAAGATAACCTACTGAAAAGATGAAGAAACAGAAATAGCCGTTGAATATTCGGTATTGGATATTCGTTTTTCATTCGATGTTGGACGTTCATTTTTTTATGTCTTTTTTCGTATTTTCGTACCTTCGTGTTTTCGTGATTGATTTTCCGTAGTTTCTTAACCGCACAGTCGAATTCTTTCAGTATATTCTACAAATCGTGTTGCCGCTTGCAACATATCAGCAATGATAATTTTGTTGTCTAATTTCGGGTTTTGCTCGTTCTCGTATTCAAGGGCAAAGGAGTTTACGGTCTTGATGCGCCTAGCACTGATGGAAAAAATTATTCCTTTGTGTGCTCTGTGAACTCTGTGAGAGATATTTAAAATTCTTTTTGGACACAGACAAACATAGACTATTATTTTTTTCTTTAACCCTGCGATCTCTGCGCCCCTGTCATGTCATTTCTTGACAATGGCTTGAAATTGTGCATATTACTGCGGACTAAATTTAGTCATGACCCATTGAATATATTTATTCAGTAAAGGAGACTTGTTATGGATACTCGCTTTTCTCCCCACAATACTCATCTGGAAGCCCCGGACTTGTTCGTCAAGCGCGATCCACATCTGAAAGAATT
>JAGGRV010000367.1 GCA_021159445.1 Deltaproteobacteria bacterium
AGGAAATATTTTCCGGGAGGCTCTCTGGCTCCCAGAAATATCTTCTGGTACCTTCTTATCGCTATTTTATGCTCTAAACCGAAAGACATTAAAGGCGAAGCCTAGGGACAGGTGATTATAGGACGAGTTAAGTAACGGTCTTGGCCAGTCGAGTAGGGCGGGCACAGCCCGCCCTACTGAGGATTACTATCCGTATTATTGCAAAAATTTCCCCAATGACAATTCCAAATGCAGAGCATTCAGTTGTAAACATCCGCAAATTGCGTGATTACTGTCTGAATCCGATGTATGATGAGGGCAAATATAAGGCGCACTTATTTTTGGCGTACTTGGTGAGGTTGACATTGATTGACTATGTGGGATATCCATAAGTAACTAAATAACTCAAGATAGTTGGCATTGATCGGATTCATTTAACGGTAGCAAGGGATTTTAGAAATCTGGCATGCAGAATTGAATTAGTGGTTTAACACTATGAATTTCAAGAAAATATTTCAACTTTTGATCGACTTTTTTGAACAGGAGGAAATTGACTATGCACTCATAGGCGCCTTTGCCCTGAAGGCCTATGGATACGTAAGGGCAACACAGGACGTTGACATTATGGTTAGACAGGAAGACCAGACAAAAATTATTTCAAATTTAGAATCCCTGGGATTTGAAACCCTCCACACCTCCACCGGATACTCTAATCACGTGCACCCTTTATCAGGTCTTGGGCGAATCGATTTTGTTTATGTGAGAGGGGAAACAGCAGAAACCATTTTTGCGCGAACAAGACATATTTTGATTTTAGGGGATATCACGATACCGGTGGTCAGGCCTGAACATCTCGTAGCGTTGAAGGTTTTTGCCATGAAAAATGATCCGAACCGGGCGCTGCGGGAGATGGCCGATATCGAATATCTGCTCAGGCTGCCGGAAATTGAAATGGAAGAGGCTAAAAAGTACTTTGAAAAATACGGCCAAATGGACAGGTACTATGACATCATTGGTGGAAAAGGAAAGAAGCAAGGATCTTGACCTTGAAAATGATCTTTTGCTTTCTTCAAATGACCTTACGTTCATGAGGAAGAACAATTCTCAAGATGCGCAGGACCTTGAGAGCTATCTTAATTTCTTAGATGATATTGATGCCTTTGAGTCGAAGAAGATTAAGACGGAATTTTACGAGGCTGAGTTTGAATTGTAGATTTGATATCTGATAATTCTTCTGCCAGTTTGTAAACATCCAACTCGTAAACTCGTTTCATTCCTCCGCCAATTTCCACTTTCCAATTTCAAGCCATTCATCTCTCCCGAATTTCCACTTTCCAATTTCAAGCTTTAAGCCGTGATCGTCTTTTCTCAAGCTATGAGTAGTATTACCATAACCGAGCTTGAGACGGCAACGGCGTAAATGATTTATGGGGTATAAAATTCGAATAACGAGGCTGGCTGATTGTCATTAACAACCGCAGTGCTCAAAAAAAGAGTAAGGAGAGATTCTCAGGAAAGAGCAGTAAGGTTCAGGAATAAAATCATTCCAATGGAATTGGGCTTGTTATAGCATACAAAATTATGTAATAGAAGCCCTGGAACCAGTGCGAAGGATTCAGCACAGAAAGCACCTTGCCTTTCAATCGTATCGAAAAAGAAAGGTTGAAAAAATGGCCATGCAGAACCAATTGTCGCTGTAGGATTATTTCCCTCGTGCCCTCGCGTTGAATATTTTCTCTCAGCTTGAGTCTAAAGTAAATAGGGAAGGAAAAAATTGCCTTCTTGGTCCGACGAAAAACTGATTGAGTCGTGTAAGGCCGGAAACAAGGCGCATGCACGTCTGCTGTTTGAGTGCTACAAGGGTTATGTATGGAGTCTGATCTGGAACATAATCAGAGATGCCGAAATAACCCGCGATTTGACACAGGATACATTTTTTAGGGTCTTTAACGGACTTCCAAAATTTAAGGGTCAATCCGAATCTCCCAACGGTTTTTGGGGACGATTTGGCCCCATAATAGTT
>JAGGRV010000088.1 GCA_021159445.1 Deltaproteobacteria bacterium
GAATACAACAAAAAATCCTATTAATTTTTGTTCAACTTATTTATCTCCCGTTCCTTAGTATCCCTCCAGCGTTGCAGGCACAGTTTGAGGAATGTCTACGGAATAAGGCGATTCCGAAAAAAAACACATGGGTCTTATAAGAAGAGGCAATGGGGGACAAGACATCTTCTTTTCTCCCTCTGACCGTTATTGCCTCTATCTCCTGCTCCAGGAAGGTATAGAGAAATACGGACAAAAACCTCCCCTTACCCGATTGGCCTTCTACTTCTTGTAGGCTGGTCTGATGCCCTTCAACATAGGGTAGTGCTTGGTGTTGAGGGTCTTCAGCTCCGCATTCTCGACTTCAGTAGTAGCGGCCAAGATGGCGTCTGCAAGCCCCACACTATGTGACTTGCCGTAATCGCGCTTATAGAGCCCCCCAGCCTTTGCTATCTCGACACTTACAGGGACAACATGGAAAAGTGAGACGAAGTTCTCCAGAGCAGCTTGTTCTGTATCTCCTTTTACTCCAGCGTACAACTCCGCAACGACGATAGATGACAGGATGATCCGAGTAGAGTGGGCGTTAACGAAAGCCACCGCCTTGGTGTAGCCGCGGAAAAAATCAACAAGAACATCTGTATCAAGAAGGATTGGCCCCGCCATGGTCAGTTCCTGTCCCATTCGGCCCGCATTACCTTGAAGTTAGGAAGATCTGCACGATCCTTCCAGATTCCGGCAGCCTCGCGCAACACCGCCTTCCGTCGACCGCAGCCCGCTTGATCGATGAGGCGATCAACGGCCTCTCGAATGAGCTCGCTCTGTTTCTTCCCAGCAATCCTGGCGATAGCAGCCAGTTCGTCACGTTGGCGCTCTGTCAGGTATATCTGCGTTCGTACCATGCAACACCTCCAATACTGTATACATCGGTATTATACATCATTTTTGTTCCCTGCCAAGGCCAACCGTATACAATCCAAAGAAACTTCGAATGGGTAGTTGTTGCGATTATATTTCACAGGTCAGGCTGCAGATAGCGTATCAATTGGTACAGGATTATGAGATTCCCTTGGTAAGGAACGTACAATAAATAACTTGAACAAATTAATGTCTTTTTTGCCGTCTTCTTCGTTGCTCGTCGATCACATAACCCGTTATGCTCGCTCCTCGCGCCTTGAATACAACAAAAAACCCTATTAATTTTTGTTCAACTTATTTATCTCCCGTTCTTAAACAACCGGCTGACATGCAACTAATGTTTGCAGAACAGCCTCTTAAGGAGGAATCTTCTATGACCAAGAAACAGTGGGATAATGCACCTGAGATGCAGATTGATCTAACCAAGATGTATAAGGCAATGATTGAGACCAACAAAGGCGTTATTGAGTTGGAACTCTACCCGCAACACGCACCGAAAACGGTCAACAACTTCGTGTTCCTGGCCCGAGATGGGTTCTACGATGGCGTAACGTTCCACCGCGTGATCAGCGATTTTATGATCCAGGGGGGAGATCCGACAGGTACAGGTCGAGGTGGTCCTGGCTACACGTTTGAAGATGAGCTAGAAGGAAATTCTCTGAAACACGAGAGGGGAGTGATCTCGATGGCGAACGCCGGTCCGAACACGAACGGGAGCCAGTTCTTCATTACGCATTCACCACAACCGCACCTGAATGGGAGGCACACGGTATTTGGGAAAGTGGAGAAGGGACTGGAGGTAGTGGATGCAATTCGGGAAGGCGATAAAATGAAAAAGGTGGAGATAAGCGAGGGGTAGAACGAAGGAAAATAGTAACAGATGGGAAAGAATGCTCTTTGAAGGAAGCTCGTGAAAAAATTGCAATACAAGACCAATTATCTCGTTGGTGTCATCTCCGATACGCACGGTTTTCTTCCGCCAGGGGCTGTCAAGACATTCCAGGGCACGGACTTGATCATTCATGCTGGAGACATCGGTAAGCTGGATATACTTAAAGCTTTGCAATCAATCGCTCCTGTTGTCGCAGTGTAATTATTCACTTT
>JAGGRV010000501.1 GCA_021159445.1 Deltaproteobacteria bacterium
TGTAATCATTAAACTAATAGCTAACCGCTAAAGGCTAATTGCTCAATTTAGGTTAAACTATATTTTTTGCCGGCGGAGACGGCCGGTGATCGCCAGGCAATATTTTTACCTGGAGGAAAGTCCGGGCTCCACAGGGCAGGGTGGTCCGTAACGCGGACCGGGGGTGACCCTAGGGAAAGTGCCACAGAAAATATACCGCCGGGCTTTTGCCTGGTAAGGGTGAAAAGGTGAGGTAAGAGCTCACCAGCTGCGGCGGTGACGTTGCAGGCTTGGTAAACCCCACCCGTAGCAAGACCAAATAGGGGAGCGCTTGAGAGTGGCCCGCTCGAAGCTCCCGGGTAGGTTGCGTGAGGTGTCGAGCAATCGACATCCCAGATGAATGATCACCACCTTGGATTGTACAAGGGAACAGAACCCGGCTTATGACGGTCTCCACCGGCTCTTTTTATTGACAATTGACGATTGAATATTGTTGGAATTGTAAATTTTCAATTTTCAATATTCAATTATTCCATGCCTCTACTTGAAAAATGAAAGAAAAAAAAGCCTCAAAAGCCATCACACTCGCTGATCTGCAAAACAAAAAGGCCTCAGGTGAAAAAATCACCATGCTTACAGCCTACGATTACAGTCTGGCCAGAGTAATAGACGAAACCGGTTTGGATATAGTGCTGGTAGGTGATTCTCTGGGCATGGTGGCCCTGGGTTATGACTCCACGGTGCCGGTCACTATGGAGGAAATGATCCACCACTGCAGCGCAGTCCGGCGAGGAGTTAATAGAGCACTGCTGATTGGAGACATGCCTTACCTGTCCTACCAGGTCTCCAAAAATGAGGCGGTGAGAAACGCAGGCATGTTTCTTAAGAAAGCCGGCTGCCACGGCGTCAAACTGGAAGGTGGCTCTGACATGGCACCTACCATTGAGAGAATTGTCAAGGCGGGCATTTCTGTCATGGGACACATAGGCCTCACTCCCCAAACTGCAATAGCGCTCGGTGGATACAAAGTACAGGGCAGAGACTTGAAATCGGCAAGAAAGCTCATTGAAGATGCCAAGGCAGTAGCTAATGCAGGGGCCTTTTCACTTGTTTTGGAATGCATCCCGTCTGTTATTGCGAAGGCAATTACAGAGATAGTCCCCATCCCTACCTTAGGTATCGGAGCAGGCCCACACTGCGATGGCCAGGTCCTTGTAACTAACGATCTGCTTGGACTTTTTGAAAAATTTACACCGAGTTTTGTAAAACGCTATGCAAACCTTGCCCCGAAGATCAAGGAAGCCTTAGACGAGTTCATTAATGAAGTAACAAACGGGGTATTCCCCGGGCCGGAGCACAGCTTCGGAGGCGGCGAGGAGCTTTTGGAAGAGCTTAAAGCTGGAAACAAGTAATTTATAAACTAATGCACAAACTCATTAATACTGTTTTTCTGCTTAGCAGTCATATCCATAAACTGCAATCCCATACGGTGCATATGGCCTTTTTTGCAAACCCATCGAACAATGCCTTCAATTCTGACTCGGAAATTTAATGGAAAAAACATGGTCAGTCTTGAGTCGGCAGAGAATTCCTGTAATGCCTCAATTCCAACGCCACCCGGGCTGAGGTCTGTCATGGATTCCACATAAAAACGCTGGCCGTCCGAAATTGTGACCAATGATTCAATTGGGACTCGCTCATCCTGCCGTCGTTCAGAAGAAAATATTTCTTTCATTATACTCTCTTGTATGTCCCATTAACCCGGATTATATAGCAATCCACAACTAATAATATAATAACACGTTATTTGTAGAAATGCCATAAAACATATCCTTTCACTGTTTTGTTCTTTAAATTTATCGAAACTAATGAAAAAAACTTAAAGAAAAATCCTCTGCGCCTCTTGCAAAACTCATAAATTGTGCTCAAGGACAAGGCGCAGGGAGGAAAAATCAACCACCAAGCACGTAATTATTCACTTTCCCCCCTGACAGCCAACAGCCTTTTTCAGGTTTCAAA
>JAGGRV010000502.1 GCA_021159445.1 Deltaproteobacteria bacterium
ATACCTCCTTGCAGCATCCCTTTATATTCACATGAATCCGGCACGGGCGGGTCTTGTAACAGATCCTCGTGACTATCGATGGTCCTCAATCAAGCTGTATCACGATTTGAACGCACCGCCCTCGTTTGTGAAACCGTCTTTTGTGCTTGGCCTTTTAGCGCAGGAACGAAAGAAGCAAAAAGAAATTTACTCAAAATTATTAGATAACTCCGTTATGGTGGATGCGGAGGATGCGCTAGAAAAGAGCGATGTAGTAAGTTCTTTTCGAAAAGCCCTTGCCCGAAAATTTCCTGGCGTGTTTTCAGGGCTGCGCAAGCACAAGCAGATTGCGCGTCTCACGGGTTTGGAACTGCTCGATGACGAGGAAATAGAGCAGGCAATTCAAGGTATGAGGGATCGGAAAACGAAGATATCTCCAGATGAGAAAAAGGCCCGGAAGTTTCTTGTAGAACAGCTTATAGCCAGGGGTTACAAGAGAAAAGATATAGCCTCAAGGCTCGGGATTTCCGTAAAAACTGTCTACAATATTCTCAAGGTACAGACTTGATCTTGAAATAGTTACCGATTTCAGCCCAAGGCCCAAATGGGTAACAAGAAAGCCACGCCAGATGATGTTTAATCACAGACACAGAGCAAAATGAGAAATTAGCCACAGACTCACACGAACACACACGAATATTTTGCCCTGGAGGTTACTGCACTAAGAATTTATCCACCGATTTATCTACCTGTAGATAAGGTCTTTTGTCTGTATCTAAAATTAATTTATTAAAAAGAAAACTTTTTTATTGTCGGAGGAGCCGACAATAAAGATATTAAAGGGTTTACCCCTACCGCTTTCAGCTCAAAGCTACTTTCGGTAATAAAAGGGCATCCGCTTCGCTCTCGTTGTAATTTTCCTGGTCGTTTTGTCTACAATCTTGATCCCCGGTAGTCGACCGGAGGTACCCTGGTGGCAATTAAGTCGGGCCGGGGTGATGAGTGAAAGAAGTGGCGTTCAAGCTAAGACATTTCACCACTTTGTGAAAGTATGACGTCATAGAGTTCTTGCTTAATCCAGAAATGAGCTTCAGTTCTGAGCCTTTCCAGCATTGGTCCTATTTGTTTGATAAGATCGTTCTTTTTTGCGCTCATCAATATACCAATAACTCCGGTTTTCTTCAGGTCGTAAAACTCGGCAATATTACGAGCGTCGGTTTCATCCAAGAGAAGAAGGTCAGCCTCCATTTCGATTCCTAACGCAATAGCGGCTGCTTCGCCGACATCCAAATCTTTGGTCAGTGTCTTGACGAGACTATCATTTTTTACTTTTGCTACTTTTATCCATTTGGCCCCCTCGATGTCCTTAGCCCCGGGTTTTCCTTCACCCTGGATAATTAGCTCGGTCCAGACTTCCTTCGGAATGACAATTTCTCCGAACAATTGATGAATAAGATGCAACTGCCCGATTATTGCCAGATTCATAATTGGGGAGGAGTTGCTAACAACAATAGGTCGATTATTCATTGGCAAATATAAAGTCTTCTTCGAGGTCTTCGCGAGTATAATGTCTCGGTATTTTTTTGATGCCCAAGAGTTCGGCAAATTCCCATTTTGACATTTCTGCTAAAGCCCTGGCTTTTCCAAAAGACAGAAATCCCTCACTATAGAGATGGATAGCCAGCTCTTCCTTTAATCTGCCCTGGGCTTTTTCTTTCGGGATTTTCAGTGAAAGAATAATATCTTTTGGTATCTCAATCACTATGCCTTGCATGGCAATCACCACCTTATGAACGTCATAAGAGTATAACGAGTAATACTTTTTTGTTTAATAACTATCAGAGATGGCAATAAAAATCAAACATCGTTAGATTTGCTATGGGGGACGTTGGTGCTTTGTGACCTTATATCAAATATTCAAGGATTTTTGGGTTATTGTCAAGGATTTTTTTGCCCCTTTTTATAGATCGACTGACACTCTTTCGGCTCATTTTAAGTACCTTAGCTAAACTTGTTCC
>JAGGRV010000614.1 GCA_021159445.1 Deltaproteobacteria bacterium
AAGTTGAACAAAAATTAATAGGGTTTTTTGTTGTATTCAAGGCGCGAGGAGCGAGCATAACGGGTTATGTGATCGACGAGCAACGAAGAAGACGGCAAAAAAGACATTAATTTGTTCAAGTTATTTATTGTACGTTCCTTAGGAGGCTTGAGTGAGCTTTGACGTAATAATCGTCAATTACAATTGCTACGAGGCACTAAGTAGCTGCCTTTCAAGGCTTGAGAAATGGGAGCCGGCAAAGCTTGATACAATCTATGTGATAGACAACAGCCAAGTCCCTCTCCCTGATGACCTGGTAAGACGGTTTCCCAGAGTCATCTGGCTGGCAAATAATGAAAACGTTGGTTTTGCCAGAGCGGTCAACCAGGTACTCGCTGAAGCTACTGCACCATATGTGTGTCTTTTGAACCCGGATGCAATAGTATCAGGGCCTTTGTGGGGCCCTCTTGAGGAATGGCTGAAAAAGAATTCCCATGTGGGCATTGTAGGCCCAAAGATATTAGATGCTGATGGCTCTATTCAAGGCTCTGCCAGGGCCTTTCCCTCTCTCGCCACAGTCTTTTTCGGAAGGACTTCTCTCATTTCACGTCTCTGGCCTGATAATCCCTTTACCCGAAAAAATATTTTGTCATCCCAATCTCTGCGCGAGCCTATTAATGTGGATTGGGTCTCCGGGGCCTGCATGATCGTGAGACGTTCGGCAGTGGAAGATGTCGGGCCCATGGACCAGAGGTTTTTTTTGTATTGGGAAGACTGTGACTGGTGTACACGATTTAGGTCTGCAGGATGGAAGGTGATCTATCATCCAGGAGTCGGGCCTGTTATCCACCACGTAGGGCAGGCCAGCAAGAATGCCAAGTGGCTGGCTCTTTACCACTTTCATAGGAGCGCGGTCCTTCTCTATTGGAAGTATGATCGTACACCGGCGAGGATCGGCTCTCTGATAGCCTTAGCAGGAGCAACATTAAGATGTGGCGCACTGGGTCTCAAGTTGGCATTGAGGTGAATTGCCCTTACTTTTCACCCAAAGATGCGGATTTAGTGTTCCCGAACCACCTGGCAAGCCGTATTCCAGCCTCGTAAACACCTATTAGCGGAAAAAAAATAAGTATTTGTGAGAACACATCCGTTGGTACAAGCAGCACGGCCAATACGTAAAGAGCTATGTAACTGGCCTTTCTGTGCTTTGAAAAATATTCCCTGGGCACGATACCGTAGCGGGCGGCAAGGGCCATAAGGAATGGAATTTCAAAAACCAGACCAAAAGTAAAGATGGCCTTAAGGGAAAAAATCAAATAGTTTTGTAGCCGTGGCATTGCCTCCAGGCCCTGATTTACAAAGCCTAAAGTAATGGAAAACGCAACAGGCATTATGACCCAGTAACCAAAAAGACCTCCTGAGATGAACAGGCATATTCCCCAGAACATAAAGCTTTTTGTAAACCTTTTCTCTTTATCATACAGGCCCGGAGCTACAAACCTCCATGCCTGATACAAGATCATGGGAGTGGAAAGGATGACAGCACTCCAGAAGGCAACTTTGAGATAGGTCATAAAGCCTTCCGTAAGGGCTGTAAATACCAGAGAACTACCATGGGGCAGGGCCTGATGAACAGGATAGAACAGCATAGAAACCAGGAAATCCGAGAGCGCGTAGCAGAGTACAAAAGCCGCTGCCATCGTGACGAAACAGGTTATCAGACGACGCCTGAATTCGTCAAGGTGTGCCTTAAAGGGAAGACGTTCAAAAGACATCTAGTCGACCATAGTATTTGCGACGTACAATATTATCTATAGGGGGTACCACCATAAGCGCTAAGTTATTTTGTAAACGTTCACAGGTTGCATTTATGCCATACGGAGCTGTTTTGAAAGATGAACGTCCAACATCGAACGTCGAATGAAAAACGAATATCCAATACCGAACATTCAACGGCTATTGCGTAATTATTCACTTTCCCCCCTGACAGCCAACAGCCTTTTTCAGGTTTCAAAGC
>JAGGRV010000491.1 GCA_021159445.1 Deltaproteobacteria bacterium
GCTCTGGACATCTGATAGAAGAGGTGAACCGCAAGCGGGTTCACAATATGGATGAATTTGTAAAGGCCCTGGCCCAATCAAAACAGACCAAGAGCGTCCTTTTCAGGATCCGGGACGGCGAGTTCAGCCGTTACGTAGCCATACGTATCGATTAGAACTCTCGTAAGCGTTCACAGGGCACCGCATCTGCTTTGTTGCCGGGCACTTGAAGTATAGGGAGTACGTCTACGTACCCGTACGCCTCGCATCTGCAGCACCCTGTAAACGCTTACAGCCCGGTAGGTTGCGGTAAAACGGGCGTTGTAATCCCGTGAACGGTTACGAACTCTCAAAGGAACCGCAAATGGCTTTGGGACAGGGGAAACTTGGCCTCGAGTCTTTTTTAGGAGACCTAAAAAATGCTGAAACCTGTTTATTATAATACTGATGAGGGAAAAAACAGGGTAGAATCCTTGATTAACCGCCAATTTGAGATCTCCTCGCAGCATGAGACCAGGGTAAAGGAGATACTTGAACAGGTAAGAAGCAAAGGAAATCAGGCTGTAGTCCAATACACAAGACAGTATGATGCCCCAGATTTTGAAATCAAAGACCTGGCGGTGTCCCAACAAGAGTTAAAAGCAGCCTATTCAAAGGTAGACAACGATTTCCTGTCAAGCATCAAGAAAGCTATTTCCAATATTGAAGAATTCCATATGCATCAAAAGCCAAAGTCATGGATAATGACAAGGGAAGATGGAGCCATACTGGGACAAATGATACGGCCTGTGGATGCCGCCGGATTGTATGTCCCCGGAGGTAGGGGGGGTGAAACTCCGCTGGTCTCTTCTGTCCTCATGAATGCAATCCCTGCCAAAATTGCAGGAGTCAAACGGATTGTGATCACCACGCCGCCCGACAAGCATGGGGCCATTAACCCTCACCTGCTGGTAGCAGTTTCAGAAGTGGGAGTAAGTGAAATCTACAAGATGGGAAGCGCTTGGGCCATCGGTGCACTGGCCTTTGGAACAGAGACAGTGGCCCCTGTAGACGTAGTAGTGGGACCAGGTAACGTCTATGTGACCCTGGCCAAGAAGATGATAGCAGGTATTGTTGGGATCGACATGGTGGCAGGACCAAGTGAGGTAGTCATCATAGCTGATGAGAGCGCACCGCCGGAGTTCGTGGCTGCTGACCTCCTCTCTCAGGCAGAGCACGACCCTATGGCAACGGCCATGCTGATTACCACATCGGCAAGGCTTGCTGAAGAGGTGCCTGCAGAGTTGAAACGCCAACTTGAAAAGTTGGAAAGGCAGGAGACTGCAACCGAGTCCTTGAAGACAAACGGCTTGTTACTGAAAGTTGATGACCTTGAGACAGCTACTGAGATAGCAAACAGAATCGGACCTGAGCATTTGGAATTGTTGGTCTCAGACCCATGGGGGCTGCTCCCAAAGATCCGTCACGCAGGGGCAATATTTATGGGCAACGCTACACCGGAGCCCATAGGAGACTATATTGCCGGGCCTAACCACGTATTACCCACCATGGGTACTGCACGGTTTTCTTCAGCCCTTGGTGTGGAGACCTTCCTTAAGCATTCGAGTGTGATTTCCTATTCCAAGGAAGCCTTCCAAAAGGATGCTGATGACGTAATCCGCCTGGCAGAAATCGAAGGCCTTACGGCCCATGTCCTGTCCATCAGGGTGCGACAAGGATAGCGGCTCAAGTAACCGTTCACACTCCCTGGCAGCCGATAGGCTTTTGCAGGGTTTCAACCGCGGGCAGATTGCACCAAAATGCGTATTCCCAACGGATTATGCTTTGAAACCTGAAAAAGGCTGTTGGCTGTCAGGGGGGAAAGTGAATAATTACCTGGCGATGTATTCCATGCTGCGGCCCCGGGAGAGGAGATTATCGATATTACCAAAATTGGTATTTCCGATCGTGCAATTCTTGCCATAAAAAAGAGTAAGGAACGGGAGATAAATAAGTTGAACAAAAATTA
>JAGGRV010000033.1 GCA_021159445.1 Deltaproteobacteria bacterium
TTTTGATATCATGCTTCTTCAAAATATCAATATAGATGGTCTCGTAAAAAGGCAAAATTGATTGAATTCAAAAAACACGCTCACAATCATAGATTTTACCGAAATTGGATAAAAACCTACTAACATAATCATAAATTCTCAAAACCTGCTCTTTGACGAGTGAAAAAATATAATTATTGGCAAATATTTTGTTATTTATTCCTATTAAAGCCTTTCTAACCGCAGTTGCCCTAAAGATATTTATACCGACGGCTTTCAGCACCGCACAGAATCTAACATTTTGCAGTCCTCTTACCCGCAATTGTTTCACGCCTGTCCTTCTATCATATTCAGACATGGTTGCCTCTACTCCGGCACGCCATCGGTAACGATCTATAAATTCATCAGTATCCTCATAAGCTCTTCTTATGGCTACCCTGAGTTCCTTATCAGTATATCGCAAGTAATAAAACTTCTCACCTTTCTTTACAGGACATCCTCTTATGTTGCAGCATTTACTGCAATGTCTTCTATTAAAACAGGCCGAGTGACGAGATTTTTTCCCGTGAGCCTTAATCGGCGAATTACCTGACGGGCATCTTACAACATCTCCTTTTTCATTAAATTGAAATTCCGATAGATTTATATCCTTGTCTTTTTTTCTTCCCATTACAGGAGATAAAACAGTTACTTCCAGTTCCTTCGCTGTCTGACAATTTTCGTCACTGCCATATAGTGAGTCGGCTAATACCTCTTTGGGTGCCAAACCCTGTTCTTTAGTTTCTTCAATTGCCGGTATAAGAGCATTGGCGTCACTCTTATGAGACTGCTCAACTTCAACATGCGTAATAAGATTCAATGTTTGTGCTTTTTCCGCTTCATCTTCTGTTTTAGTATAGGTCTCCATTATTTGAACCTGATAACCCTGTCCCTTATGACCGCTGTATGTCGCCTCCGGATCGGAAGGATTCTGGAGTGAATCGGAAGAAATATCTTTAGGCTTTTTAATCTCTATTTCTGTTTCTTTGCCCGATTCTATCACATTGCATTGTTCATTTAAAATCCTTACAAGTAGTTTATAACTATCCATACCCGTTACGTCTGAACAATCTTTAAACTGTTCCACCAGGCAGTGAAGATCGTTGCTTACTTCGGAAAGAGTCTTGTGAGAATCCGAAGGTTTAATCATAGAAAAACTTCTTTTGCCCTTTTCAGAAAGATATTTTACTTCGAAACCATTTTCAATTGCATCAAATCGCCCTCGGTGACTTCGTTTCAAATTCCTTAAAAATTTACTGATGCCGGAAACAAAAATACCAATTCTCCCTAACTTCCGCATATTTGATTTTATATGAACCGAATCTATCCGCTGATCATCCGTGTTTACCTTAAAGACTTGGGCTAATTTATTTCTAACGGCATCAAAAATATCTACATCTATAGAATTTTCAGTAAGGATGCTGCGTAAAGTCCACAATGTTTTTGGACAGATATATTTGGCGGCATCCGACTCCTCATACAAGTTTAGAGCGTAATGCCACTGGATATTAAATGCTAATTGCTGACATGCTTCCTCATCAGTCAGATCATTAGTCTGTTGAAACAAAAGCGCTCCAAGACTTGTGTACAATTCCTTGCTAGGACGACCAAAACCGGAGTCAAAGTAACAAGCAAGTTTATGAACCGGAAGTTCGTGAAGAATCTCTCTTTGAAATAATCCGGCCCATGATTCATCTAATAACCTGCGGCGTTTTGGACCAAGATATGACCATGGATCAAAGATCTGTTGCTGTTTGTGGTTTTTTATATTTATCACTTTTCTGTCTCTCAAACTATTATTAATATTGATGTTAATTTAACAATAGATTCAACAAATGTCAAGTATAATATTACCGCCAATTACATTATATTCAGTATGTTATAGCGATTTGTGACTTTTTACGAAACCATCAATAGTGTTTTCAATAAAAAAGATAAAAAGTCTATCGAATCTTATTTGG
>JAGGRV010000624.1 GCA_021159445.1 Deltaproteobacteria bacterium
TGTTAATACTTGGCTGCTTGTCAAAGGGAAAGGTCTCCATGGTCCAATCCCACGGAATTTTTCTCCGCCAAGACAAATCTGAAATGTTTTTGGTGGTATGAATGCAGTGATAGAAGTCATGGGACCACAAATGATACGAGTAACTATTTTAATTTGCAGGAACAAAAGATATATTTAATTTGCTGTTTGTGGCAGAGGCAAATTTTTTTAAGGATGTAATACTTGGCAAGGGGTGTCCCCTTTCTAATCTTGCAACAGCAGATTGGGTTGTCCCCATTTTTTTGGCCACTTCTTGCTGTGTCAAACCTGATCTCGCACGTGCCTCGATTAAAGCCCTCGCAATTGTAAATTCCGGCTCAAGATTGTTATATTCTTTTCTAAACTCAGAATTTTTCATGAGTTCCCTTTTCTTCTCGTTAAATTTCTTTCCCATCTATTTTATCTCCTGGATTCTCGATAAAGCGATTCTGTTTTCCTTTTTTGGTGTTTTCTGAGTCTTTTTGATAAAAATTCTAAGAATAATAATGCGTTTTCCTGCTTCAGAGATATAAAGGGCTCGTGCTATTCCATCTCTCACCTTAGGCCGCATTTCCCAAATCTTGTTTTGCAAGTGCCTGAGATAAGGCATTCCAACATTGGGAAGACCAAACTCTTCAATCAGATCTACGATTCTAACGAGTTTTGCTTGTGCATTTTTAGGCAATCCATCAAATTCGTTTTCAACAGTATTGTTCAGAAATTCAACCGACCACAGATTGCCCATTTTGTTAATATAACAATATTGCTATGCTTCATCAACAAAATTCTGCATCGATGGACAAAAAGTAATTGACCAACTAATACCGCATATGGTATCGTATTTATCATGAAAAAACAGAGAGTAATTCTCGATACAAATGTCCTGTTCGCTGGACTTTATTCCTCATTAGGAGCTTCTTACCAAATACTTAGAGCAATTGAGGAAGATAAAATAAAAACTGTAATATCAACTACATTGCTATTTGAATATGAAGATGTTTTGAAGCGAAAGAAATTAGACTTAGGACTCACAAGCCAACAAATCGAAATCATTCTAGATAATCTATGTGATTTAAGTGAATATCAAAAGATCTACTTTTTGTGGAGGCCATATCTAAGAGATCCCAAAGATGACCATGTTCTTGAAGTTGCAGTAGCATCAAAGACTCAAATAATTGTTACTCACAATATAAAGGATTTTAAAGGTGTTGAGAAATTTGGAATTAAAGCCATTCCCCCGGGAAAGCTTTTGGAGGTAATAAAATGAGCGCACTAAGTTTGAGATTACCCAATTCAATTCATCGTCATATCAAGGAAATAGCCACAAGAGAAGGAGTGTCCATTAATCAAT
Source organism: Deltaproteobacteria bacterium (assembly GCA_021159445.1). Taxonomy (GTDB): domain Bacteria; phylum Desulfobacterota; class Dissulfuribacteria; order Dissulfuribacterales; family UBA3076; genus UBA3076. Next base: position 1,370 of record JAGGRV010000624.1, read on the forward strand.
TTATTTCGTCCGCAGTGTCTGAGAAAATTTCAGCACTTATGACAGAAGATTACCTGAGCCAGAGAGCCGGGAAAGCAGACAGGAATCAATTCAAAAAAATATTAGATAAGGTTCCAGCCCGCAAGCCATTGCCTGGTGATGAATTATAAAGAATGGCGTAAGCGTTTACAGGGCACCGCATCTGCTTTGTTGTCGGGCACTTGAAGTACAGGGAGTACGTCTGCGTACCCGTACGCCTCGCATCTGCAGCACCCTGTAAACGCTTACAGTCCGGTGGGTTGCGGTAAAGCGGGCGTTGTAATCCCGTGAACAGTTACAAAAATTGTTATGAATCTATGGGAGGCTCACGGGAGATCCTCCCAGGAATGAGCTGGTAGCCCCTGACTGGTCATTAGACAAAAGACAGGCTATCGCTATGATCCATGACAGGATAAAAAGGATCTGAGCCGTTAGCGGTTAGGTATTAGTTTAATGATTACAGGATGTTTTACTATTACAAAATTAGGTATTAGCGGTTAGCGGTTAATTTGTTGCTGTTTTTCAAATAGGTTACTAAGGAACGGGAGATAAATAAGTTGAACAAATTAATGTCTTTTTTGCCGTCTTCTTC
>JAGGRV010000425.1 GCA_021159445.1 Deltaproteobacteria bacterium
CCGCGGTTGAAACCCTGCAAAAGCCTATCGGCTGCCAGGGAGTGTGAACGGTTACGCGCTGTAACGTCTATTTGCCGATCCTGCCTGATGAGCGTTTCTGGAGCAGGGAGTCCTGATGTGTCGAATGGAAGCTGTTCACCGGCGATTTTCTCAATGAGCTTCCGCCGGCGTTGCCGCGGATTTGAATCGACACCAAGCCCTCTGGACAACGTTATAATTGCCTGTTGTGAGAAACTCCGGTGTTCTTTTCCGGCATCGTTCCGTAATCTTAAAGAGATGTGCTCCGGTAAATCTCTCACTTGTAAAGATGGCATAACAAGCCTCCTTGCAATATACATAATTCAACATAATGCATTTTTCATAAAATTGCGAAACCATTCCGAAGGACAGCGCAGCGTATTTAACCTGGGTAGCTCCGGCTGATGGTACAGGGGTAAGTAGGCGCTATCGTACCGGGGTGAAATCCGGTTTTGCATTTATTTAACTTGTATGACAATAACAAAAAACTATGGGGATGTTTGCACAATGAGATCAGAAGGTAACAACGTCCCTCACTACGGACCAGGTCTGAAACCATAGTCCAACAAAAGACTGTATGCTGGATGGTTGGGTGCGGCCCAGGTCTCAAGTGTCTCCGGAGACCAGCCAGGCTTAAACACGTGCATGAATCGCAGACCCCTGGGAGAAAGCATGTCACGGTCCGAGTACAGAATGTCTGTGTTCGGATCCTTGCGAATGGCCTCCGCAACGCGAAACAAGGCGTCAGGCGGTCGTCATGATCCAAAAACGCTACATAATTTCGGCTATCCACAAATTTTGTAGGCTGAGTTGAGCCCATTCACTGACGATATGAGTACATAATTATTTGCCTTTGACAAAAAGTCTTTACTATGCAAGAATTGATGACCCTGAAAAGGAGATAAATATCATGGAATACGCAGCAGCAAAAAGTACTGTTGACATGCTCCATAAGATTGAAACCATTGAGAAAGAAATTATGGATTTAAAATTAACTGTCCTCAAAAAACTCACTCCCATGGGGGGAAAAGTTATCTCGCTCAAGGGTATTCTCAAAGGTGTGGAGGTCACCGAGCGAGACATTACCAGTGCAAAGGAATCTCTTTATAGTAAAGTAGTGTTGTAGAGCGTTTATGAACTTCGTAGCAGATACACACGCTCTCCTTTGGTGGTTTACCGACAGCCCAAGAATCAGTTCAAAGGCTTCAGTAATTTTTGAAAAATGTGAAAAAGGAGAAGGTGTTATCTTTATTCCTTCGATTGTCATTGCAGAAGCACTCAGTATCTTTGACAAAAAACGTGTTTCTTTTGACTTTAGAAATCTATTCAAGGAAATAAAGGCCAGTGAAAATTTTGTGCTCATTCTGTTAAGACGATCTGGTGATTCAGACGCCGCGTTTTGTTCAGGCCACCTGATTGTTGAACAAGTTAAGAATCTTGTTCCAAGACCACGATGAAAGCTGTTTCAGTCGAATCATTCCAATGCGTATGACCAGCCTCCATTGATATACTCTACACGGTCACAAATTGCGTTTCTTGAATCAGCCAAAATTGATGCCTTCATAAAAACTCGGGAGTTTCTTGAAGACGTTATTCCGGCGGGGGAGTATATTTCATATCCCCCTAAAAAAAGCCGGAATCCATGGATTTCAATATGTTCTGGATGCCGGATCCGTCATCCCGGACTCCGATCCGGGACCGGCATGACGGTTTTGGGACCCTTTAGTAGTAAAAAGCATGATAGAGAGATCTCAAATTTAGTGCCTTTTGATCTTGAATGTACCAGGGTTTTCGGGAGCATTAAAAGTAACCTTCGGGCGCTTGGCAAACCCACAGGTGAAGTGGATGCTCTGATTGCAGCTACTGCCATAGTCCATCAAGCTTACAGTCAATAAAAAACACTTCAAAAATATCGAAGGTTTGTAAGATCGAAACCTGGCTGATTTGAGAAAAGAAAAC
>JAGGRV010000279.1 GCA_021159445.1 Deltaproteobacteria bacterium
GAATACAACAAAAAATCCTATTAATTTTTGTTCAACTTATTTATCTCCCGTTCCTTAGTGTCTGAACGAAAAGGCCGTTCAGACATAATTTTGAATTCTAAATTTTGAATTTTGAATTTAAATCAGTTTACACTTTTTTCGAAAAAGCACGTATTATCAAATTGAATGCCGATGTCGAAACTGGAAATTTGAAAAAATACAAACATATAGGTGGGTTACCTAATTTCTAATTTCTAATTTCTAATTTCGCCACCAAAATACAAGACCAACAAAGTGTAAACTACTTTTGACTTGTGGTGAAGGGTGCCCCAAAATGGCAATTTCATGAATCTGCATTCATTCTGTTCTTGACAAAAATGAAAATTTGTAATAAAAAAAGTCTACGTTGCAGTGTCTTCGCTTTGGAGGGATTCCCTGATACTACAGCATCATTTGATTAGTTTTTTTTGATTCCAAGTGTTGAGAGAATTGCGGGGTGGTAGGCTGCATAGCTAATCCTCCGAAATTAGTGAAGATATATTGATCTTTTACAAATAACATAAAAGGAGACAAAAAAAATGGCATTAGTACCACCACATGGAGGAAAAGGTTTAGTTTGCAGTCTACTTACCGGTTCGGACTTAGATGCAGAAAAGCAAAAGGCCGCTGGGCTTAAGAAGATTCAAATCTCGGCCCAAGCAAAAGGCGACCTGATTATGATGGGTATCGGCGGGTTCAGCCCCTTGGATGGTTTCATGAACAAGGCTGACTGGAAGGGAGTTTGTGAAAAAATGCTTCTTTCCGACGGTACGTTTTGGCCGGTCCCGGTAATGCTTACTGCTTCCAATGCTGATGCCGACGGGATCAACGTTGGCGACGAGATTGCCTTGGAGAGGGAAGGTGAGATTTACGCCACTCAGAAAGTCACTGAAAAATTTGAGATGACCGAGGAAGACAAAAAATGGGAATCAGAGCTGGTCTATAAGGGCGCTGGCGAGGACAGCCAGGGTGACTTTATGAAGACCGCCCTTGAGGATCATCCGGGCGTGCAGATGGTTATGGCACGCAAGCCAATATGCCTGGCCGGTCCTGTCAAGGTCCTTTCCGAGGGTGAATATCCGACCGAGTATAAAGACATTTATCTCCGGCCGGCCCAGACCCGCGAAATATTTGAGAAAAAAGGCTGGAGTACGATTGCCGCTCTGCAGCTCAGAAACCCAATGCATCGTTCGCATGAGTATCTGTGCAAAATCGCGGTTGAGGTATGTGACGGTGTTATCATCCATTCCCTGATCGGGAACCTGAAACCAGGTGATATCCCGGCCAATGTACGCGTAAAATGTATTGACACCTTGGTCAATGGTTATTTTGTCAAGGATAACGTGGTACAGGGCGGCTACCCGCTGGATATGCGTTATGCCGGTCCTCGTGAGGCCCTGCTCCACGCCACCTTCCGCCAGAATTACGGCGTGAACAGAATGATCATCGGCCGCGACCATGCCGGTGTAGGCGATTTCTACGGGATGTTTGAGGCCCAGGAAATCTTTGATAGAATACCGTATGCGAGCTATGAAGAAGCGTGCAAGATGCCTGGTAAGGCCCTGCTCTGCCAGCCGCTCAAGATCGACTGGACCTTCTACTGCTTTAAGTGCGACGGCATGGCCAGCATGCGTACCTGCCCGCATGGCAAGGACGACCGCGTTATCTTGAGCGGGACCAAGCTGCGCAAGATGCTCTCCGAGGGTGGAGACATTCCGGATCACTTCGGCCGCAACGAGGTTCTCGACATCCTCCGTGAGTACTACGAAGGCCTGACCGAAAAGGTCGAGATCAAGATGCAGAAGGCTGCTTCTGGCGAAGCTATGTAGTAGCTGTTGAGGCTTGCTTTAGCCGAACCTATAAAGGGAGGTGCTGGATTCAGCATCTCCCTTTTTTAGTAAGCGTTCACAGGGCACCGCATCTGCTTTGTTGTCGGGCACTTGAAGTACAGG
>JAGGRV010000463.1 GCA_021159445.1 Deltaproteobacteria bacterium
CTGTCCGTTTGCCAGCCATTCCTCACTAAATACGATAAGAATGTGAATCCCGTTGGCTCCGTCATTCACTGAGAGCTCAACACCGGGAAGCAAAAAAATCTGCTTTTTATTTGCTGTCTTACGTAAAGCCTTGAACTCACAAAAATCGAACTTGTTGTGGTTTGTAATAACCCCTACAGCAATACCTGCCTTTTCCAGCGCATCCATATAATTCGAGAAATAATAATCGTCATCACCGCTGCAGGAAAATTCTTTGTCAGCCCGCGTGTGGAGATGGAAATCAGCCCGCAGCCATCGGCTGCCGTGGGAGAAAATACTGTTATCATCAATTGCCATTATTCGCCTCCATTTTGTGAAGCGGAGCAAGGGGAAAATGGTGACGCTGAGTTTGTTGCTGTTGCCAATAAATACATTGTTTCTTCTCCGTGTCTCCGACTCCCAGTATCAACCACTTATCAGCATCCTGTATCATTTTTACAAGCTGTCCGATGATTTGGTCGTATACGTTATCCATGTCCTCGCAGGTACTTTTATCAAGATAATCACAGCGTCGGGCAAATTCTATCCAGACTTGTGTTTCGCATGCTTCGCTTTCAGCATCGCTCAACTTGGTAATAAAAGCTGCTCAGTAACGCCGTTTTCGGCCTGATACAACAGAAACTCTCCGCCCGATTCTCTGGGCGCAAGTTCATTCATCCCCTGGCCCTCCTTGCATAAAATCGAACAGTGTCGCCTGGGCTGGGTTGCCCTTTAAGAGTCAACGGCAGGCTTGATCCCTTTACACTTCGTCGGGATTGTCGGTCCGTAAGGTTTGAGAAGTCAGCCATTCAGGAAACACCTGGATAACCATCTGGCGTGCTTTGCCGATTTCTACGTCAATATTCCTTATGTCTTCGCTTTGCCAGACAGGTATCTGCGCTTCCATATTATCTCGGAGGTGAACTAAATCTGCGGCACCCCAGCATAGTGGAAATAGGGACAGGCGAATAATTCCTTAATTCATACTATTTCTTCAAGTTTGCCTATTGCATCATCAATACTAAATTTTTCACTCTTATTTACATAGTATTGGCGCTCAAGCTGTTCAAGAAATAAATACAGCCAGTTTACATTTTTATAGATAGAGCGGTATTCATCGATGAAGTTTTCAATTGCTCTTTTAACATCAAGATAATTTTGTTCTGATTCAAGAGCTATGACCGTCAGGCTATTTAAAACAAGACGATCTAACCTATCGAATTCATCCGGCTGTTCAAAATCTTCCTGATAGTTTAATTCCAATAATTCTATTAAAAAAGGTATCGCATCAGACTTTTTTAGAGACGTTAGAGGAGAAGAATTAAATAGCGACCGTGAAAATTTTCTTTCTCCTTTGATATAGTCAACATAAAACCTCAAGGCCGCAAGATTTTGCGACTTGATGAGGTACTCAGATGCCATAATTTTATCTTCCCCGTCACTTATTTTAAAGAGGTTTTCAAGGAATCCGTATACCCTCCTGCTGTTAGTTTTTAAAAGTTTTTCAACTACCTGCCATTTGAATTTATCCTTTATATTCGGCAAGACGTCTTCTAATTCAGATAAATTTTCTGATAGTTCACAAATGGTTTCAAGAGAAATTCGCCGAATTTCATCATCTCTTTCCGGATTAATCATCTCCTTAAGTGCATACTTAATTACGTCTTTAACCCTATGCCTTTTGCAATATTCAATATGGTTTTTCAGTACATCGTCAACGATGATACCCTCTTTTATATTATCCAAGATACGTGATGTCATGTCAGTTTCTTCGATATGGTTTTCGAGGTATTCGATTCCGCCCCTATCGTAATCAAAGGAGAGCATATCAAGTAATATATGCTTTGGATATTCAAGATTAAATTTTCGGAAAAAATACCAAATATAAATGGCATTCCATCGAATACTAAAATTCCTCTCATCCGTTTTCTGAATAGCAGTTTT
>JAGGRV010000551.1 GCA_021159445.1 Deltaproteobacteria bacterium
CTTGTGACAGCGTCCTTCATGACGGCTGTCTGTGTATCCGTATCCGGCATTATCGGCTTCGTTGGCCTTATTGTCCCGCATCTCATGCGTTTTTTTACCGGGGCGGATAATAGAAAATTGATCCCGGCTTCCAGCCTCGCCGGCGCCGGGTTGCTCCTTGGCGCCGACACAATAACCAGGGCCGTTTTGCCTGTAGAGGTCCCCATTGGTGTGCTGACCGCCCTCATCGGCGGCCCGTTCTTTTGCTATATCTTCAGGCAAAGGAGTGTGGGAGGACTACGTGCATAAGACCCCGGTCTTTGAGGCAAACAGGCTTCATTTTTCATACGGGAGACAGAAAGTGCTGGACAACACCTCTCTGACCTTAGAGGCAGGGAACTTTTATGCCATCGTGGGTCCGAACGGGTGCGGTAAGACCACGCTTTTAGACATTATGGCAGGGAATAAGACCCCGGAATCAGGGAACATTAGGTATCTTGGCCGCGATATAAATAAATACGGTAAGCGGAAACTCGCCAGGGAAATAGCCCTGGTTCCACAGGATTTTTATATCCATTTTCCCTTTACGGTCGGGGAAGTGGTCTTGATGGGCCGGCATCCCTATATCCCGAGGTTTGGAGGCCCTTCCAAGGAGGACATCGATATCGCAGAAGCGATTATTGAAAAGACCGGCCTCCGCAAGCTTAAAGACAAGTACATAACAGAGCTGAGCGGTGGGGAAAAGCAGAGGGTGGTCTTTGCAAGGGCCCTTGTGCAGGATACCCCGGTCTTGATTTTAGACGAGGCCACATCCAATATGGATATCCAGTATACGCTGAATTTTCTGAGGGCTGTATCTGAAGAGGTCAGCCAGGCCGGCAGGACCGTCATTTCGGCGCTTCACGACCTGAACCTGGCTGCAAACTATTCTAATAAGATGGTTTTCATGAAATCGGGCAGGATCGTATCTGAGGGAAACACCCCGGAGGTGTTGACCGAAGAAGGTATAAAGGCAGTCTTCAATGTTGAATCCAGGGTCTATTTTGACCGGTATTCAAATTCCTGCCAGGTAAGCTTCAAGGGAATCAGACCACGATGAAAAAGATAGCAGTGGTATGCATTCTTTTTGCTGCCTTGGCAGCGAGTTTTGGTACATCGCCCGGGACACGGACTTTTTTGGATCAATCGAATCATTTGATCAGGACAGAAAGGCCGTTCGAGAGGATCATTTCATTATATCCGGCCCATACCGAGAACCTTTTTTCTCTGGGGCTCGATAGAGAAATTATAGGCGTCTCCAGGGACGAAGCATTCCCCCCCAAGGCCGGGGAAAAGCCGGTATTCAGTTATCATGATGATGCAGAGAAGTTCATTGCGGCACAGCCGGACCTGGTTTTGATCCGGCCGATGATCGCCAGGGGATACAGAGGTCTCATATCGAAACTGAGAGAGTCGGGAATTGCTGTGGTATCCCTTCAGCCGAGGACAGTAGATGGGATGTTTTCTTACTGGAGGGAGCTTGGGGTGCTTACAGGACGGGAAACAGAGGCCGGGCAGATGATACAGGAATTTAAAAGGGGCCTGTTTAAGATCCGGTCGCTAGTGAACTCCATACCGCTTTCAGGGCGAAAGAGGGTCTACTTTGAGGCCATCCACAGCAAGATGAAGACCTTTTCTCCCTCTTCCATTGCCATGTTCGCCTTAACAACGGCCGGGGGAATAAATGTTGCCGCGGACGCAAAGGCGGTCAGGAATACAAACATAGCGGCTTACGGGAAAGAGCATATCCTGTCCCATGGAGATGATATAGATGTCTATCTCGCACAGAGAGGGGCAATGAACCAGATAAGTGTGGAGCGTATCGAGGAGGAAGGGGGATTCAGGGCGATCAAGGCAGTAAGGGAGGGACAGGTCTATATCATCGACGAAAAGATCGTCTCAAGGCCCACGTTGAGGCTCCTGGACGGGATATACGAAATAGGC
>JAGGRV010000397.1 GCA_021159445.1 Deltaproteobacteria bacterium
AAATCGTCTCTCATATATTCCTCGAAGATACTCTGCCCTTGACCTGGTGGATGAAAAATCTCCTTGTTATGATCTCGTAAGGCAATACCGTGAGAGCTATACACTGTCATCTCTGAATCTCAGAGTCGGTTTTGTAGCCACTGCTTTCGGCTGCCCATACAACTGTTCATTTTGTTGCATTGCCGGCCAGGCAGGAGGGCGCTATCTTACCCACAAAATCGAAAGCATTTTGCGCGACATCCGGTTGCTTAAGGACATTCCTGTTATCCGTCTGGTTGATGCCAATACCTTTGGCAATCCCGATCACGCACGCAGACTGTGCGAAGGCATTCAGGAAGCCGGGATAAAAAAACACTTCCTGGCGGACATCCGGTCTGATAGTGTAGTGCGTCATTCCGACCTGCTGTTACAGTGGAAAAAAGCAGGACTGCGGTCAGTGATTATTGGCTTTGAAGAAATCAGCAATGAAGGTCTTCAGAAAATGAAAAAGGCCAACAACGTTGCAACCAATTCGGAAGCTATCCGGATACTGCACGATATCGGCATCACCATCGTAGGTGACTTCATCGTTTCTCCTGATTATAAAGAGTCCCAATTTGAAACACTCGCAAGATACATTGAGGATAACGCCATTGACTTGCCGATACTAACAGTGCTGACGCCTTTGCCCGGAACTCATTTGTACGAATCAGTGAAAGATCAAATCATTATTCACGATCTTGATTTTTATACTCTTACAAATGCGGTTGTCCCTACACAACTGGAAGAGGAGGTTTTCTACCAGAATTATGCCGGCCTATTAAAGGCCTGTCACGCCAGGGCAAAAATATGACATTGGACGTTTATATAACTGATATTGCAGCTTTTCTGCCAAACAGTCCTGTCAACAACGATGAGATTGAAAAAATCTTGGGCATGGTGGACCAGGTATCATCCCGTATCAGGAAAATCATCCTGCGAAAAAATCAAATCCATCAAAGGTATTATGCCATTGATCCTGCCACGGGTCTGACAACACACACAAACGCCCAGCTTACGGCAGAAGCGATTCGCCGGCTGAAGCCTTACGAAGGTTTTTCTCCGGATGATATCGAGTGCCTTTGTTGCGGGACATCCTCTCCGGATCAATTGATGCCTGGTCACGGATCAATGGTGCATGGAGAATTGGGGAATATTCCGTGCGAAGTGGTCAGCACTGCGGGGATCTGTCTTTCCGGAATGACAGCGATGAAATACGCATATATGACCGTGGCTACGGGGCTTGCGAAAAACGCCGTGGCCAGTGGTTCGGAACTGGCCTCCTCCTTCATACGTAGCCGGATTTTTGGATCAGTCAGTCAGGAGAAGGGCGAAGACTTAGAAAAATCATCTCCCGTGGCCTTTAATGCGGATTTTCTTCGTTGGATGCTCTCCGATGGAGCAGGAGCGGTCTTCCTGACCAATACCTTGCCATCCGGCAAACTCGCCCTGAAGATCGATTGGATTGAACATATCTCTCATGCCAACCAGCTTAAAACCTGTATGTATGCCGGAGCAATAAAAGACAACAACGGGAACATCAAGGGATGGCGAGAATTTCCCTCTCTACAGGAGGCCCTTAAAAAAGGCGCTTTTCTAATAAAGCAGGACGCAAGACTTTTGAATCAAGAAGTCGCCACAACAGCAGTAGAGCGCACGCTGTCCGGTATCATCCAAAAGCATGCCCTTTCGCCGTCTGATATCACCTGGTTTCTGCCCCACTATTCCTCCGATTATTTCAGGCCGGAACTTTATGACCATATGGAAGGTATCGACTTCGAGATCCCTCTGGAGAGGTGGTTTACCAACTTGCCCTACAAAGGAAACACAGGAGCTGCTTCTATCTATATCATTCTGGAAGAGTTTTTTAAATCAGACATTATAAAAAGGGGTGACAGAATCCTTTGCTTCATCCCGGAAAGCGGGAGGTTCTCCATGTGTTA
>JAGGRV010000221.1 GCA_021159445.1 Deltaproteobacteria bacterium
TTGAGCTGATATCAGCCTCGAATGGGCAGAAGCCACTGCCTGGGTGATAATCCCGTAGTCTTCTTCCTGAACCGTCCTGATATCCATAAGCACCTGGTCTTCTTCAATCCTTACGATCACAGGCGGTTCGTTTTTACGGAGTTCAGACTCAATACGCGCAGCAGAAAACGCCTTGTTTAATGGAGTTAGAGCTACAGCCATGGACTTGAGCTGCTGCAACGGCAAAGCACCTCCTCCAACACGGGAAATAGTTTCTACGGTGTTTATCGATATACCGGTGAGTTTCAAGGCCCTTAGTCGTCTTTGAAGTCGTCGGGCCCGGGATTTGAGCTTATCCCGGGAAAGACACAGCATGTTGAGCGTAGGTATGACCTTAACTGCCCGTTCCGGATCTTGATAGAGCCTCAGGACCCCTTCCAGGGCCACAAGCGTGAGCTTGTCTATCCGGACCGCCCTGTTCAGTGGGTTTTCCTTTATCCGGTCAACAAATTTCTTTTTCCCGATAATGATCCCTGCCTGTGATCCACCCAGGAGTTTGTCACCACTAAAGCTTACAAGGTCTGCCCCGGCAGCCAGCGATTCCTGGACCATAGGTTCATGAATTATTCCATATCTTGAGAAATCTATGAAATTGCCGCTACCCAGGTCTTCAAATACCGGGATGCCGTGTTTTGCACCGAGTTCGGCCAGCTCTGAGACGGATGCGGCCATTGTAAAGCCCACCATCTGGAAGTTGCTCTGATGTACTTTGAGAAGAAGTGCGGTTTGTTCCCCTATGGCAGACTCATAGTCCCTCAAATGGGTGCGGTTTGTGGTCCCGACTTCCCTGAGGATGGCCCCGCTTTTCGCCATTACATCAGGGATGCGGAAGGAACCGCCTATCTCTATGAGTTCACCCCTGGAAACGATCACCTCTCTGCCCTTGGCCAGGGTTTCCAGGGTGATAAGGACTGCGGCGGCATTATTGTTTACTACAAGGGCCGACTCCGCCCCTGTCAGATCACAGAGCAACTCTTCTACGTGGCTGTATCTGCTTCCCCTCATACCCTTTTCCAGGTTATACTCCAAATTTGAGTATCGACCTGCTATATCCAGCATGGGCTGAAAGATCTCCTTGGGAAGCAGAGAGCGTCCAAGATTTGTATGTATCACTACGCCTGTAGCGTTGACCACCGGCCTTAAGGAAGGCATGAGCAGTGATGTCAGACGCATTTCGATTTGTTTTTTTATGGTTTCATATTTTACTGATTCGGGGTCAGGTTCTTGTGAAGACAGAATATATGAGCGCAGGTTGTCAAGGACATCTCTGCAGGCAGTTACCCTGACCCTTCTGGGAGCTTCATTGGATAATGTCTGTATCAGTTCGTCAACCTTGGGGAGCTTTTTTAAAAATTTTTGTTGAGATTGAGAATAATCCATGTTGCGTCTCTCTTTAATTTGGGTGGACAAAACCCGGGATACCTGGCTCAGGGCCGGTATCGAGCATTATATAGAAAAGATTGAGCACTACATTCGTGTGCAGGTCCTCCAGGTTCGGGGCGTCCGCTTTGCCAGAAAAATGAAACCCGACGAGGTCATGAAGCGCGAAGCCAAATCCATTGTAAAGGCCCTGCCAAAGGGGACTTTTACAGTTGCCCTGGACGTAAAGGGCCAGATGCTGGATTCCCCCGGACTCGCCGGGATGCTGACAGACCTGGAGACAAGAGGGGTTAGAGACCTGACCATGGTGATAGGTGGGGCCTCTGGGCTTGCACCGGAAATAATCAAGAGAGCAGATAAGAGGTTATCCCTCTCCCCAATGACCTTTACACACGACATGGCAAGACTCATTCTGCTAGAGCAGATTTACAGGGCCTGCACTATCAAGGCCGGCGAACCCTATCATCATTGAAAGATGAACGTCCAACATCGAACATCGAACGTCCAACATCGAATGAAAAACAAATATCCAATACCGAACA
>JAGGRV010000546.1 GCA_021159445.1 Deltaproteobacteria bacterium
AGCAGAGAGAGATAGGAAAATTTTTCCTGTTGGCCCAATAGTGATGAGTTCTTCAGCCATCTATATCACCGCGTTACAGAGGCTGTCTAATAAGGCCTGATGAATATCGAGGTATTGGTTTGCGGTGGTTCATTTTTCGAGCGATTGGACTTTGCTTTGGTGTGATCTGACTACGGCACTGATTTTGCCCCAATATCTTGGAAGTAGAGAATTGTTTGAGGGCCGATCTGGGCACAGAGCAGCCCCCATTTGAGCGATTTTCGTCATTACACTGCCCTTTGCCCGACTAATCGGCGCGTTGAGGCCAGACTGGCCCAACTTCGCCCATCAAGCTTGAGAATGTTGCATAGCCGCCCCAGGACCGAGGCGGTGGCCACAAGGAAAGTTTCGACCCTCGCTCCCGAAAGGCCTCTCAAAAGGAACTTCCGAAAGCCAAGATTATGCTTCCAATGTCCGAAGGTAAGCTCGATTAGCCTTCGTTTCTCGAGCCGTTCCTGATACTCGGGCTTAAGGAAACGCTTCCGATGCCTCTTTAGCCACACAAAATCAACATGCTTGCGTATCATATGCCGCTTCAATTGCGACCGACCAAAACAACGCTCGTGACGCGGACAACCATCACATCGCCGCTTTGACACATAAACTCGAAGGACCTTCCCATTCCCCTTATCGGCCAGTCGCGTAAAGACGTGCTCGTTGCCATATTCACACTCAAACACGTCTCGCGAGGCGTTATAAATAAACTCATCTTCTTGTATGAGCTCCTCCAACTTGCCGCGATTCATCGCCGTTTTCGTGAGCCCATCCGCTACGCAAACGTCCTTGCCTCGCTCCTCAAGGCCATGCACCTCGTCACTGTTGAAGAACCCACAATCAGCATCCACCGCCTCAACCGCCTCCTCAGAAGCCCCCTCTACGGCGTCAACCATCCGACCAAGGCTGGCCGAATCATGCGCATCCTGCGTCACATCGCAGCCGACGGGTATCCCTGTCTCGGCGTCAACCGCCACCTGGACGTTATATGCAAGGTTGATTCTGCTCCCGATGCCGTCCCGCATGAACCGACTATCAGGGTCGGTAGTTGACGCCTTTGCGGCCTTGCTGCATTCACCCGCTTCCACCGTTTTCGTGCATTTTTCCACCAAACTCTGAAGGCTATCAAGCCCACGGGACGCAGCGCTCGTGCTGATACCCGCCGAAGACAACTTCTCCCGAAGCTCCTCTTCCGCATCTAATTCGGCTGAGGCGCTCATCCATTCGTCAATCGCCTTCTTCACCTCATCAAAGAACTTCCGATGAATTATCTTGCCGTTACTAGCGTTAGCGTGAACTTTCGTCCCATCCACGATTATGTGAGAAACGCTCACAATCCCCGCTTCCACAAGCCGACGAACCAACGACGAAAATGTTCGCGAAAGCAGTGGCCCGTTCTCACGTCGAAAGAGGGCGATAGTCCTAAAATCCGGCTCCTGCCCGCGGCATAGGTGTATGAATCCAACGTTCTCGCGACACTCGGCGGCGAGTTTGCGACTACTACGAATACCGCGATTATAGCCGTAGAACAGCACTTTCACCATCAGCCGTGGGTCGAAACATGGCGCCCCGAGGATGCTTGCGCCGCGGGCAGCCGGCCCCAACTCCAGTTCATCGACGATCTCATGAATCAAGAAGCAGATGTGGCCTTCGGGCAGCCGATCTTTGGCCCTATAGCCGAACATCTGCTTCTGCTTGGAGAGATACTTCCTTGTTGACACGATGTTCTCCATTATTACTAATAATATATAGTTATCATTATTATACTAATGCAGAACATTGGCATATTCAATCAAGAACTTCAACACAAAAGGAAACAACCCAGCAAAGCCTTCTCCGCCTACTCCCGACTTATTGGACAGCCTCTAAAATACGGTGATTCATAGCCCCAACCTGGCAATCATCTTTATTGACAGATGCCTGAGTC
>JAGGRV010000459.1 GCA_021159445.1 Deltaproteobacteria bacterium
AGACGGCAAAAAAGACATTAATTTGTTCAAGTTATTTATTGTACGTTCCTTACTGTGTGTCAGATTTTTGGATTTCACGGTTTTTTTTCCGTTCCATACGGCGGAGCACTTTTATTTGCAGCTTTTTCAACAATCTGTGCTTTTTTTCTCGCCACGCAATATGCCTGCTTGTATACAGATTGAACACTTCTTCAGTTAAGTTTTCCCTTATTTGCCACCACTCAAGAGAGGCACATAGATTGACCAGATCTGACAATCTTTCATTATCTGCCAATCGTGTTTTTATCTTGGTCCCATCAAGGTCGAAGACCGTAAAGGGCGCGGGACTCCGTGGATCGAAATAGAAATTTGTGATTTTGCAGTCGCCGTGAAATACTCCTTTTTCGTGCATTTCCCATACAAAACCACAGAGCTTTGAAAGAAAAACAGGGGCAGTACAAGGATTTTTCAGGGTCCTTTTTATCATCTCTATGTTTTCTTTGCCTGCGCCTATTTGTGGATGGACTACCGCACCATAGATCTCGTTCCAGGGATTTTTCGTGTCAAGGGCCGCCAAAGCGGGGGGTGTGGAGATTTGCCTCACAATCAGGTTCCAGGAAGTGCTCCACGCCCTTTCGGCCCTTGAAGTCCTGAAGAGGTCTAAGCACGACTTGAAGTGGCTTGAGTTCCTATAGATTTTCAGGAAATAAGTCGTAGCTGCGACTTTGACCAACAGAGAGAGCGTGTGCCGGGAGTTCTTGAGAATGGTCTTTTTGTCCTTTATTGTTTCGTTAAGGATATTATGTAAGAAGTGGCTGACCTCTTCTGGAGTACTAGCAGACAAAAAAATGACCTTTTTGCCGACATTTATCTTTGACAGTGATTTTTCGACACGCCTAAGCCCTCTTTTTGAGCAATGCCGACGCATGCGCCAAAAGGCCTTTTCCTGCACTTTGTATCGAAGCGATCTATCTCGGAGTTCCGGCCACTCTCTTGAAAGCATAGAGACAAAAGTCAGCATATCCCTCGGTGAGATATTGCCCCATAGGGGTGGCAGGATATAGCTGAGTTGTTCCACGCGCTCCTTGAGGTTTAAGGGCCTCAAATACCGATGTCCGCTGTGGAGATCAATGAGGAAAAATTGGTTTTTCCTCTGGTTGTACATCACATTGTTGAGATGAAAGTCCGGTTGAAACAGGCCTGCCTGCGAAAGGCCGCCGATAAACCGGGAAAAGCTGTACATTATCTTTCCCTTGTCTTTGTGGTTAAGGATTGGCCAACTTGAATTAAGAAATGACGCAAGGGTTGGTCCAGGCACTTCTCTTGCCACAAAGTAACTCCACTCGCCTATACGCCCGTATGCCACCGGAGAAGCTGTAAGGCCGTGACTGTGTAATGACTGGGCCATGATCCATTCTTTCTTCCCATGGTTCCTAAGTTTCCTGACCACTGAGCCTAGGTGGAATACCTTGATAAACAGGTCTGAGCTTCGGTAAACTCTCCTATTTCGTGCCTCCTTGACAAGCTCTATGTCTTGGGAACTCCACAGAGTGCCAGGCTCGAAATACCGGTCACAGATTTCCCAGGTTTCGGGCATGGGGAGTTCTGAAAAGACAGCCTGTTTCATTATAGTAGTTTATTGAAGCCCATCTTTACCAGTTAAAGCCGTTAGGAACGGGAGATAAATAAGTTGAACAAAAATTAACAGGATTTTTTGTTGTATTCAAGGCGCGAGGAGCGAGCATAACGGGTTATGTGATCGACGAGCAACGAAGAAGACGGCAAAAAAGACGTTAATTTGTTCAAGTTATTTATTGTACGTTCCTAAGCAAAACCAAAGGATTAGAATTTTTATCAAAAGGAGGTGAGGCTTGTAATCTTTGGAACAAAGCGGAGAGAGGCCCATAATATGTGAAAAGTAATTATTCACTTTCCCCCCTGACAGCCAACAGCCTTTTTCAGGTTTCAAAGCA
>JAGGRV010000576.1 GCA_021159445.1 Deltaproteobacteria bacterium
CAGTAATCATTGCCGACAAAGCAATAAAAATCACTATCATTCCAATCATACCATAATCTTCGGGTGAAAGCAACCTGGCTATAGCAACGCTGAAGCCAAACTTTACAATGTATATCCTGAGTTCCCGACATATTGTAACGATGAAGTGATTGTAACTTTAAGAATATCATAAAAATAAATGCAATTTCTCTTGCATTAGACCTCGTTACATATTAAATTGTTGTAACGAGGTAAGGAGGAATTGTATATGACCGCTATCGTCTATCAAAAAAACAAGAAAACAGGCATTACCTATGCTTACGAATCCGTATCCTATTGGGATAAACAGAAACAGCAATCCCGGGCAAAACGGAAATGTATTGGTAAACTTGATCCGGTAACTGCTGAAATTATTCCCACCCGTAAAAGAAAGACACCGCTTGCCGTTCACACAAAAAAAAGAGGGCCGGTTCCGGTTACTCAGATCGCCAGGCGTTTCTATGGAGCAACCTATCTGTTTGACCGTATCGGAGAACAGACCGGCGTTATTGAAGACCTGAAGCGTTGTTTCCCGGATACTTACCGTCAGATACTCTCGCTTGCTTATTACCTAATTCTGGAGGACCGCAATCCTCTCAGCCGTTTTCCCCACTGGGCTTCTCTTCACAACCACCCACACGGCAGCGTCATTTCTTCCCAACGGAGCAGTGAATTATTTGCCTCTATTTCTGAACCAGCCCGACAGAAGTTCTTTGGACTTCAGGCAAAACGTCGCCTTGAGAGAGAATATCTGGCGTATGATATCACCTCTATCTCCAGTTATTCAAAATGCCTCAGACAGGTTCGTTGGGGACATAATCGGGATCATGAGTCACTGGCACAGTTGAACCTGGCCCTTCTTTTCGGGCAGAAGTCCCGTTTGCCTTTTTACTATCGCAAAATGGCAGGGAACATTCCCGATGTGAAGACTCTGAAGAAACTGCTCAGTGATATGAATATCATGGGGTATGAGAAGATCAAAGTCGTCTTAGACCGGGGTTTCTTCAGCGCAGCCAATATCAACGGTCTATATAAAAACCATCTGAAGTTTATTATTGCGGCAAAGTTGACGCTTAAACGGGTTCAGAAACACCTGGATACCGTTCGTGACACAATGCGCATTTGGACACATTACCATCAGGATTATGAACTGTATACCTATTCGATTCCCATTGTCTGGAATTATGTCCAGGAACGCCCCTATAAAGGGGATACCATAAAAGATGCCCGCCGGATGTACCTGCATTTGTATTATTCTTCAGAGCGGGCATTAGAGGATGAAAAAGCGTTCCATAACCGTCTTGCGGGTTGGCAAAAAGAGTTGGAAGGCGATCAAAGACATCCGGATCATGAGAAATACTACAATAAATATTTTGACGTGAAGCGCACACCCGTCAGAGGAATCAAAGTCACAGCGAAAGAAGACGCCTTGAGAGAGACCAAACGGAATTACGGCTATTTTGCGTTAATGAGCAATGAAATCAAAGATGCCGTGGAAGCCCTTGAGATATACCGGAACAAGGATCTTGTTGAAAAGGCGTTCGATAATCTAAAAGATCGTCTCAATCTTCGCCGGGTAGCGGTTTCATCGGAACAAAGTCTTGATGGAAAACTCTTTGTAGAATTTATTGCACTTATTTTCTTATCCTGTATTACAAAGAGGATGCAGGATACTAAAATGTTCAAGGATTTTACGCTACAAGCGGTATTAGATGAACTGGATAGTATCGAATGTTTCGAGTTTCCCGGACATAAAATGCAGATTGGTGAAATTACTAAAAAACAAATCGAGTTATATAACAAATTATCTATAAGACCACCAACCTCGTTACAATAACGGTGATTTTACACGGGAATTTAGGCTCTATATTAAAGGGAAATCGATATCTTTTCATAACTGAACCTTAAGACTGTACGGGCTCTTCAAATCC
>JAGGRV010000250.1 GCA_021159445.1 Deltaproteobacteria bacterium
TTTGCGGGGAGCCGTTAGTCTGGTCAATCGTGTTCAGGTGTTTCGAACCTACTTTATTAATACATTTTTTATATATGAGTCCACTCTAAAAAGGCCGGTGAATAAACCGCACAAATATATTGTATAATACGCTGATATATCATATATTTAGGTGTTGTTTATCATCTTAAAAAGGGATCGCATGTTTCGAGAAAACACAAAGCATCTGCAGAGCAATTTGTTTGGCGTAGTCAACCGGGTTTCAAAGTCATTGCAGAAGAAGATTGACAATTCCGCTGAAGCTACATTTTATCGTTTGATTTTTTCCCGAATAGATGAGCGGCTTTTCAAAGGTCTTTATTCCGAAGAAGCCAGTCGTCCCAACGCGGCGATCAATGCCATGGTATCGGCGCTGATTCTGATGAAACTTCGCAACTGGACATATGAGGAATTGTTTGAGAATATGCAGTTTCATGTTTTGGTGCGGATTGCTTTGGGATTAAACGATTTGGAGACAATGCCCTTTTGCATGGCGACATTATTCAATTTTCAGAATCGTTTGAACGATCATTTTATCAAGACGGGTGAAAATTTGTTTGAACAGGTGTTTGACGGCTTGACGGCTCGGCAGTTGAAGGAATTAAAAGTTAAAGCCAATATCTGTCGCACCGATTCGTTGCTGGTGGCGAGCAATATCCGTAGTTATAGTCGCCTGCAATTGTTAGTAGAGTTGATTTTACGGATTTATCGGGTCTTGACAGATAGCGATAAGTCGCTTTACCGTCAGCAATTTGAGAGATATTTGGGCAAGAGTTCAGGTCAGTATATCTATGCCCTTAAGCCAAATGATTTTGACAGTGAATTGCTTAAGGTTGGTGAATTGTACCATTGGATTGACCGGCAGATCAAGCCTCTGTATGCGGATCAGCAGGTCTTTCAGGTATTTGAGCGAGTTTATCGGGAGCATTTTACGATAGTAGGCGACCGGGTAGAGGTGCGATCGCCCGCTGAATTGCACAGTGGTTGTGTTCAATCTCCCGATGATCTGGATGCTGCCTATCGGGAAAAGAACGGTACCAAAATTCAAGGGCATGTAATCAGTGTTGTTGAGACGGCTACTCCGGAAAATGAAATTAACTTAATCACGGATGTAGCGCTCAAGCCGGCCAATACGGATGACAGTATCATTCTGAATGAGCGTCTGGATAATATTAAGGAAAAAACGCCTGAGATTGAGGAGTTACATTTTGATGGAGGATATGGCAGTGAATCCAACGATGAGAAAATGCAGAAAGAGGAGATTACTCCGGTACAGACGGCCATCCGTGGACGAGAGTCCCGTCAGGAAATCAGCATTGAACGGAATGCCTCCGGTGATTACGAAGTATATTGTCCGCTGCAAAGGGTAAAGGCTGAGCCGACGCGCAAGCGCTTCAAGGCCTGTTTTGATGAAAATATCTGCCGTACCTGTGAGCATTATGCGACCTGCCGCTTGATATCACAGAAAAAGGGGCGCGTATATTATTTCAGAGCCGCCGATTATTTGAAGCAACGCCGTCAACGAAGTCTGGAACAAATACCTCCTGAGCGGCGAAGTATCCGCAATAATGTGGAGGCAACGATCAAGGAATTTGCCTGTCGAATGCCTGGCCGAAAAGTCAGGGTTCGGGGGCGCTTCAAGACAGAGCTCTTTATGTATGGCGTTGCAATAGGTGTGAATTTTGGACGGATTTACCGGCGCCTGAAGACAAAAAATGGGATAGATTTGCATTATTTATCCGGGATTACGTGTTTATATGCTAAAATATCCGGACGTCTACAAAATTTAATTGATTATGCCGGTCATTGGATGCTAAATCGACATTATCGATTTAATATTGCGCGATTTATGATTTATGGTTTTTAGACAGGACTCAATATTGATGGTTTCGTAAAAAGTCACAAATCGCTATAACATACTGAATATAAT
>JAGGRV010000486.1 GCA_021159445.1 Deltaproteobacteria bacterium
GCATTAGGGGCCGCCATTGTAGGTTTTGAAAAAGTTCCTGATAACATGTTTGATACTGTTCCGATGTTGGATATTGCAAGGATTATTGAATCAGCAAAAAAAGAGCTTAATCCGAAGATTATCTATACCCATCACGGTGGAGATCTGAATATTGATCATAGAATAACCTGTCAGGCGGTTCTAACTGCATTTCGACCTCAACCTGATGAGCAATTTTCTGAAATCAGGGCATTTGAAACAAACAGCTCAACAGAATGGTCTGCATCCGCCATTATGCCGCCCTTTATCCCTGATACTTTTGTGGATATTACCCAATATCTTGACAAGTTATTGGATGCATACGCCTGCTATGCAGATGAAATTCGGGAAGAACCCCATGCAAGGTCTCTTGAGGCGTTAAAAATTGCGGCTCTCCGCCGTGGAAGAGAAGCAGGCATCCATGCCGCCGAGGCATTTATGACGTTAAGACGCATACTCAGATAAAAAAAGGAACATGAGCGATTTCAAATGAGTGGAAAAGAAATTAACATAGCCGGTCGAAAAGTAGGCCACGGCAATTCCCCTTTCATCATAGCCGAGATGTCCGGCAACCATAACCAGTCGCTTGACCGGGCTCTGGCGATTGTTGAGGCTGCTGCCAAAGCAGGGGCGCATGCCGTAAAGCTCCAGACTTATACAGCCGACACCATGACCCTTGATATTGCTGAAGGAGAATTCTTTATCAATGACCCGGACAACCTGTGGAAGGGCCGATCCCTTTATGAACTTTACAAAGAGGCATACACCCCGTGGGAGTGGCACAAACCTATTTTTGAGCGTTGCCGCAAGCTGGGCCTGATATATTTGAGCACGCCATTTGATGAAACAGCGGTCGATTTTCTGGAAGAACTGAACGTGCCATGCTACAAGATCGCCTCATTTGAAAACACGGACATTCCGCTTATTCGCAAGGTTGCAGCAACAGAAAAACCGATGATTATTTCAACCGGCATGGCCACAATTGCGGAATTAGACGAAACAGTGCGCACAGCGCGCGAGGCAGGATGCAGGGATCTGATTCTGCTCAAATGCACCAGTTCTTATCCTGCAACACCGGAAAACACAAACATTCGCACAATTCCCCATATGGCAAAACTGTTCGACTGCCAGGTCGGCCTGTCCGATCACACCATGGGAATTGGTGCGGCCGTGGCTTCTGTTGCCCTTGGCGCAACAATGATTGAAAAACATTTTACATTAAGCCGCGCAGACGGCGGCGTGGACTCAGCCTTTTCCATGGAGCCGAATGAAATGCGTGCTCTCGTTATCGAAACCGAAAGAGCATGGCAGGCATTAGGCAAAATAAGCTACGGCCCCACGGAAAAAGAGAAAAAATCCCTCATCTTCCGCCGCTCGCTCTATATAGTGCAGGATATGAAAAAAGGCGATGTTTTAACCAATGAAAACTTAAGAGCAATCCGGCCGGGTATGGGATTGGCCCCAAAATATTATGATGTCCTGCTTGGCAAATGCGTGAGCCGCGATACAAAAAGGGGGACACCGCTTAGTTGGGGAGTGATTTCCTGCTAAGATGATGGACTTATGAATAAACGTTAAATAGAATGCTGTTGAACCTGATCTATAGAAGACTGGAGCAATAAAATGGTTAATAATCAATTATCTGTCTGCATTTCAGGTAAAAGTAACACGGAATATCTGTCCAAATGTGTCAAAGATGCCTTAAAGATCGGTCGAGAGGTAATATATATCGATTCAGGGTCGGATGATCAAAGCAAAGACAGAGCAAGAGAGCTGGGCGTTAGTATTGTAGATCAGAGTTCTTTGATGTCTGTTCTTAAAACTGAGTGGGTCCTTTTCTTGAAGTCGAATGAAAAACCGGTCATCCGTTCCGGTGCGAACCTGTCTGAACTTCTCGCAAAACGGGATGTAGATGCATA
>JAGGRV010000216.1 GCA_021159445.1 Deltaproteobacteria bacterium
CTTTGAAACCTGAAAAAGGCTGTTGGCTGTCAGGGGGGAAAGTGAATAATTACCACCCAACGGGTGAAAGTTTGTAATAGCAGAACATCCTGTAATCATTAAACTAATAGCTAACCGCTAAAGGCTAACTGCTCAATTTAGGTGTAAGATACGTAATTCTTAAATGGATTTTAAGAGACACTGGCTGGAATGAAAGAAAAAAATACGATTCAGGAAAGGAGCTATAATGCATCTGCAAACAACTACCATTTCGGATGCCTGGTACCAAATCTTGTACAATTTAGAATCTGAGGCGTACCGCCAGGATATCGAAAGGGGGTCCTTTGAGAAAGAAAATTACCGGCTTCAGATCCCCTGGCTGTCTCTGGAGATCATGCATCCTCTTCAGGATATGGTCCCAGTTATTCCTCCGGGATGCTCTGCGCCTCCTCCGAATACCATGGAATATGTGAAAGAATATTTTATTGACTACTTACTTGGAGGAAAGCTGCCAGGAAAGAATGAGGCTTATACCTATGCATCACGGATAAACATTCAACTATTCAAGGCTATACAAATTCTCAAAAAAACTCCCAATACAAATCAGTCTTCCATCATCGTTGGTCGGCCGGAGGACTTAGATCTCCAAGACCCAGCCTGTCTTAGAGCAATAGACCTGAAAGTTCACGATGGCCGGCTCGATATTGCAACCTTTTGGCGCAGTTGGGATATTTGGGCTGGTTTGCCAACCAATTTAGGAGGTTTGGCATTGTTAATGGAATATATCTCCGAAGAAATAGGATTTGGGGTGGGAGTTCTGAGAGCCGCAAGCCAAGGAGCCCACATTTATGAATATCAACTCCCTTTTGTGAAAGCTCGATTGGGACGGGAGGAGAATCAGTGCTCGCGCTGAGAAGCCGATAAACCCCAATGGTTACGCACGGCAAATTCGTGTCCAAAAACTCAAGTTTTTCAACAAAATGCCGATAATAATATTAAGAAAAGAGTAGGCAAGGCGGAAGCCGCCAGGAGAAATGGGACTGCCTGGGGCCAAGCCCCCTAAAATCAAAAAGGGAGTGATCATGTCTATTTCAGTCGGAGGTCTTATATCCGGTCTTGATACTAACAGTATAATTGACCAGCTTTTGGCTTTGCAGCAGAAACCCCTTGTTAAGCTCCAACAGCAGGAGGCTAATTATCAGGTTGAATTGTCGGCCTATGGGAGCATGCAGTCCGTCCTGGACAGCCTCAAATCTGCCGTGGGAGGTCTTGATTCCGTGAGCGACCTCACCAGTTTTTCCGCCACTTCAGGAGACACCGACCTTTTTAGTGTATCTGCCGATGGAAATGCCACAGCAGGTTCGTACGACGTTACGGTGCAAAACCTCGCTAAAGTTCACAAGCTTACGAGTGGGGCCTTTACGGAGACGGAAGCAGTAGGTGGGGGTACCATCCACCTCAGGCTCGGCGATGCCGCGGCTGTGGACATCTCTGTATCCGCCACGGATACCATTGACGATGTGGCCCAGGCTATAAATGATGCAGAAGCAGGGGTCCAGGCAGCAGTTAGGCGATGCCACGACAAACAGTATACGCAACAGTCTCGAGAACTTGATCACAGATACAGTTCCGGGGGTTGAATCATTCAGCCGGTTGGCAGATCTTGGCATTGCCCTGAATACAGAAGGGCGGCTGGAGGTCGATTCTTCAACCCTTAATAGTGCGATTGATGATCATTTTGACGATGTGCTCCAGTTTTTCACCCAGTCTACAGAAGGCTCGGAAGGGTTTGCCGTGCGCATAGTGGATACCCTGGATGCAATACTCGATTCCACAGTGGGAACCCTTGCTGCGAGAACGGATGGCATCCAAAACAGCATAGATGATATTGGGGACCAGGTTGAACGTATAGAGATGCGTAATTCGGCATGGGAAACACGCACCAGGGCCCAA
>JAGGRV010000029.1 GCA_021159445.1 Deltaproteobacteria bacterium
CGCCCTACACTAATTTCTCAAGGGGTAAGTGTCTCACTTACATTGACACAGAGGGCTTGCTTGACCTTCTCGTAATCCAGAAGCAAAAAGATCAGATAAAGTCCGATCACAGCCAATCCGACCAAACCCATGATAAAACTTGCAGTGCCGGTTAAGAATCCCCATACTCCAGGTAAAACCTTGCGAGCAATGGATTCGCTAATCTTCCAGAAATTATCAGTCCTGAAAAAATCACGAACATCGTTTGACGCCATAAAATCTTTGATCGCTTCCCAGATATGAGGCGGCAGGCGACTAGCAGCCCGATCAGCCAAGTCAGAATCGTTGACAAAGTCAGTTACAATCCGGCCCATGTTCGCTACGTCGGCCACGATCATGGGGACAAGTAACCAAGCCAAAAGCATTACTAAAGCCACTACGGCAAACAGACTGATAAGCACGGCAAAAATACGGTTAGGGACCTTTCTTTGGACCAAAAGAACAAGCGGATTAATCAGGTAAGCTAAAAGCAGGGCAACAGCAAAGGGGATCAGGACTGCACTCAGGTATCCCAAAAGCCAAATCAGTCCCCATAATAATCCGGCAGCTATGCCGATTCGCACGATTCGGTCAAGTGTATAAGGTTTGTTATTGAGAATCACAGTGCTTCATCAGACATTCAGTTTTATCCTGAAAACCACTTGTTCAAAATATCGACAATTTGAAGAGCTTGTTTTTTGCTGGTGATATTAAACTTGCTCTGTTGCCGGAACTGATTGCCGGATTTTTTATACCGGCGGATCGTGACTTTTGGGTCTCCGAACTGGTCGGTCTTGCGATCGATATCCTGATACATAAACATGATGGTGGTCCAACTCCCTCTGGTCAGGATTACCTTGTCGAGTTCCTTGACTAACTGTTTTCCCGATTCATCTTCATAATTAATTGTAATATCATCTATTTTTTCAGCCATAATTTCCCCTACAACTTATTTCGATTCAAATTTTAGCGTCCTTCATTCACCAGTTTACACTTTTTGCGAAAAAGCGTGTATTGTCGAATTGAATGCCGATGTTGAAACTGGAAATTCGAAATTAGGTAACGCATCTACATCTTTGTATTTTTCCCAATTTCAAGTTTCAAATTTCATTACCAAAATACAAGATCAATAAAGTGTAAACCACTTTTGACTTGTTGTGAAGGATGTCTGATTAGTGCGGCCGGGCAAGGTCGTATGTTCCAACGGGTGGAAGTCCCGTTCCGGCAAGGCGGGGCAGCCACCGGATAGAGAACTTTGGGCCGGCAGGAGCAATCCTAAAGGTTAAGCACAGGGGGATCAAGACAGCAGGCCGTAAGCGAAAGTTGAACGGATTGAGCCTCGAAAGTGGAAGCCGGGACTTTCTTCCCGACAACTGTTTCATAAGCTTTGCGGATTTCAGCTACCATAAGAGGGGCGCCTTCACGTACCTTTTGAAAAAAGGTTTAAGGAGTTGCGCTTCCTTATCGAGTGACATATTCTGACGTCGTCGGCCGCCTCGCTTTTTTTTGGCAATATGAATTCCGGTACAGTCGGCGCGGAACTCAGCTTGAAGGCGACAGACACTTGCCTTGGAGCGGCCAATGGCGATACCGGTAGCGACCAAGTCGAGACTATAAAGTGCAGGCAAAAGAACTGCTTGAGCTTTTCTGAGCCCATGTGCATCATCGGCGACTCGGACGGCATTTTCCGCAGCTTGAGCCAAATCTTGAGATATGTGAGGTTTGCGAGCCATAGATGAAATTTTCGGTCAAGGCGTACTTATCGTACGTAGCAGTGACTGGAAAATTGAAACAACGCCGCAGGTTGGGTTTTTTCAGCGGAATCAGTTAATCAAAACAACTCGCAAACAGTTAGGAACGTACAATAAATAACTTGAACAAATTAATGTCTTTTTTGCCGTCTTCTTC
>JAGGRV010000087.1 GCA_021159445.1 Deltaproteobacteria bacterium
ATATTCTTTTCTCTCGCCCGCTCCCTATAGTCGCTAGAGACCGCAGAGGACGCAGAGAGAAAAAATAAGGATTAGAGGATTAGCGCTGCGCTCAGGATTAAAGGATGAGGTACCCCGGTACCATCTGCCGGAGCTACGGGGCAGGACAGGCAGGTAAAAATTTCACCTATCACTGGCGTTCAAAATGGTTATCCCTACTATTTCATTTTCATCGGTCCGAACCAGAATATCATCCCCAGCCTCCACCGTTTTTTTGGCCCGCTGCGGCCTCCGAAAACTCAGGTACAACACGTCAGCTTCCTTGTCATAGTCTATCCACACATTTCTTACTGGTAACTTTATTAAATTTGCAGTTAGATTCAGACAAGTCTGGATCATATCATTTTCTGTTTGCTGTAATTCCATATCACATCTCCTTTCGCCTTCTTGTCGAGGAAATATGCAGTGATTATAAATCCATCAGTTTTTGATACTTCCCTATAGATAACGACCAGCCATTTATCTTTGCCCATATTTTTTGTAGCTTTTAAACTGCCTTTGTTGCCCCTCACAATGAAATCTGGAGACTCAACAGTTTCCAAGACTTCAAAATAATAGCTGGCTAAATCATCGTGGTTTTCAGTAATATGGAACCATCTTTCATAAGTCAAACGAATCGGTACGCCATTCACTGAATAAGCTATTTCCACATCAGCACCCTCTTCATCTTATAAATCGCTTCCCTTCTCTCAGTCTCTTCGCAATTGATTCAGGCAATCTTAATATATTGTTTTCGAGACTTCTTTCGCCCGCTTTGCTCGAGGCGCAGGAAAAAGCCTTTGCTCTGTGGTCTCTGCGGCTCTGTGAGAAATATTCTTTTTCTCTCGCCCGCTCCTTACAGTCGCTTGAGGCCGCAGAGACCGCAGAGAAGACAAGTCTTATGCTTTGGGCCTAACTCTGTGAGCTCTGTGAGCTCTGTGAGAGATATTCTTTTCCTCTTCAGTTGTCTTCCCTTTGTGTCAATGCTGCCTCAATTTGTTTTATAACTGAGAATACGTCAGGAACGTCCGTAATTTCCAGTACCAAGCCGTCTTCGAAGTGAATATGATGTGGTGCATTCGGCAAGTTAGGGTAGTGTGGAGCATTGTCCCATCGTTTCTTTAATTTGGTCTGTGCGTCTTGCCAGTGAAAGCTATATTTCAATAAATGGATATGACCACCCGATTCGGCTACATACTCAAACAATTCAAGTGTTCCTCCATCACTTAATACCGCTTTGATCCGTAACTTCCCATCAGACGGGGCAATCTCACATCTCAGTACTTCATAAGAAATAATGACCGGATTCTCAATCAGCAAAGCTTCAATTGTGTCAAAGCGTTGCCTGATAATTGAATTCATGAGTCAGATTCCAATTTCAGTAATAACAATCGGTTTTCAACATTCTTCAACATTTCAACAGTCGCTGCCCACTCAATGAAGTCCATATCATCACCCATTTCGCCACTTTCATATCGTGTACAGAAATCGGAGGAGTTCATGGCATATGTTCTCTCGAACTTCTCAAGCTGTTCTGCCAAGCGTGCCTTGAGTTTAAGCAAACGCGTAATTTCACGTTCCATTAATTTGTCAATAGCCATATGAATGACAGGGTCTACTGCTGAACTATCAGTAGCAATATATTGTTCTAGCCGTCTGACTTTCTGAAGCGTTGTCATCGTTTTCATTTTACTATTCACCTCTTTTATGGGGTAAGTGAGAGATATTTTTTTCTCTCGCCCGCTCCCTTCAGTCGCTGGAGACCGCAGAGACCGCAGAGAGAAGGATTAGAGGATTAGGCACTGACGGACAAAGAAAAAATAGCTCAAGAAAGAATAGAATTCTTTTTGGACACGGATTTCACTGATTACACAGATTAAAAAATATATTCACCGCCCACTCGCT
>JAGGRV010000282.1 GCA_021159445.1 Deltaproteobacteria bacterium
TTGTAACAGTATGTATTTACAGGATATTTGTGCTTTTTAGAAAAGGGAACTTCAGATTAGGACCAAGTCGCCTGTGCGTTGCAGGAAGTATTACATGGTGCTAAGTCTTAGACAGACGCTATGGCCAAGAAGGATTTTAGGCACGTTCGGAACGAACGTCCCCTTTGATTTGCGGATTTACTGGCTGGCTTTCGAGAATATAAAGAGAAAACATGACCTGCTGCTGAGGGACGCGCAAAAACCCGCGCGCCCCTCAGCAGCCCCCATTCGATTTGAGAGATAATGAAGATGAAGAAACGGCTCCGCAAGAAGAAGCATTGTGGTGAATTTACTGAGCGGGGGCGACAACTCGTCATTATGCGAAATCAGAAAGACGGATTCGATGAATTTCTTGACGCCTTTATCGAGGAGGCCATTGAATCAAATGGATGTTACTGCGGCGGAGGCGGGAAGGAAGACAAGCTGGACGTGGTAGTGGAGCTTGGCCGTCGCTCGGACAATCCTGCTGCCAGGCTGAAGAGGATTACAGCATGGCTCGATGCTCGACCTGATGTGCAGAACTGGAGGGTGGGCGAGGAGTTTGACGTCTGGCACGGGGACTTCCAAGATATCGATGACGACAATCGCCGCGTATTACCATCCGGCGATTAGCCCTCTCCTCAAAAACCATCATCTCACACAAAATGAAAGATTCCGACCTCTATTTAAAAATTGTTGAATGGTCTGAAGAGGATCAATGTTATGTGGGCACTTGTCCAGGGCTTTTCTGCGGAGGCTGCCACGGAGATGATGAATCTGAAGTTTACAAAGAACTGTGTGAAATTGTTGACGAAAATATTGCCCTATATAAAGAAAGCGGCAAACCTCTGCCTCCTGAAACCGCTGGAAAGGAATATTCTGGCAAATTTTTACTTCGACCTGGAAAGGAATTACACAAAGTCCTTGCTATATGCGCTCTACAGACAGATGAAAGCTTGAACAATTTTTGTCTCCCCTCCAAACACCCACCTAGCATGCAGGTCCGCACAGGTGGTTCACGAAGACTACCGGGCCGTAGCCGGGTAACGCACCCGTCATCATTTCCCTCAAACGGGTTCATCCTGCGCGCGTAGGCAAGCTTACTTGCCTACGTGCTCGCGACTGATCCGCGGCGATTAAGTGCAACGGAGTTAATAGCAGAGACGGAGGTTGCATTACTCAATATATGGTGGTATAATTAACCATATGGTTAAGGCAAAACAACTCTACCGATCAAAACTTGTTTATCCCGATGGCGCTATTCGGGAAATGGTTATCTGGAGTGTTCCTGAGTTACCAGAACGTCAACATGGTCTCAAATACAGGCTGTATTACGGCTCGGCACAAGGAAAATGTATGGTCAGATATGACAACGAGACAGGTAAAGGTGACCACAGGCACTATATGGAAAAAGAGGAAACGTATCATTTTGTCGATGTTGAAACATTGATAGATGATTTTCAAAAAGACATTAACTGGTTTCGGAGGCAGAAAAATGAATAAAGATAAAAAAAATATTAAAGTTGGAATTGCCACCGAAGAACAAGTGAACAAAGAATTTATAAATGCGTGGCATCGAGCCAGGAAAGGAGAAATCTCAGTTCCTGAAGAGCGTTGCTATTTTTTGGAACCAACAACATTTTTTAGCGTATTATCAAAACGCCGAATCGCCTTACTTCAACATCTTCGTGCACACGGTGTATCTAGTATTCGTAACTTGAGCAAGATGTTGAAGCGTGACTACAAAAATGTCCATCAGGACGTACATCTGTTGAAAAAAGCCGGCCTCATCAGTATGGATGATTCTCAAAAAATATTTGTACCTTGGGACACAATTAATGCGGAGATTCCCCTTGCAGCGTAAGGCTCAATATTGGCCATTTTGTTGTAATCCGCACTTAAC
>JAGGRV010000389.1 GCA_021159445.1 Deltaproteobacteria bacterium
ACCCAAAAAGTACCTAAAGTACCCATATTTCAAAAATATTACAAATAATAGCAAATAATTTAACTTGCAGAGCTAGATTATTTTACTTAATAGCACCTTGAAAAATAAATAGCAAAAATGGCTAAAACCCTTTATTTTACTTGCGTTTTATGGTACAATAAGTCATAAAAATACTAGCAAATAAGGAGGGTAACCATGTCCTTTCATCTAAATAAGGCCCAACAAATGGCCTTCGATGATTCCCTATTATCACTTACCGAAAGGGAAAAAAAATATCTCAATAACTCCTGGGCAGAAACATTTAGCAAGAAGATATTCCCTTTCATAAAGGAAGACCGATTTAGTATACTATATAGTGATAATCCGGCCTCCCGGCCTAATAATCCAGTGAACGTCTATTTCGGACTTCTCATCTTAAGGGAGATATTTAACCAATCAGACGAAGAAGCACTTAATTCTCTCATGTTTGATCTTAGGTACCAATATGCCTTACATACGACCAGCTTTTCCGAACAGCCGGTATCCAAAAATAGCCTGACCAACTTTCGGGCAGCAGTATACCGATATAATCAAAAATATGGTGTTGACCTTATCCAGCAAGAGATAGAGACTCAAGCGAAGACCTTCTCTAAACTACTCAACATAGAAGGCAAAAACTTCCGCATGGATTCCCTGATGATCAGTTCCTCTTGCAAAAAATTATCTCGTTTAGAAATAATATATACTACTGTTTCCCGACTGATAAAGGTAATAGATAAACTACCGGAAAGGTTTAAACCATATTTAGATAAAGGCCATCATAATGATACCATCTACCGTTCCAGAGATAAAGACCTAAGTAGTAAAATTAGAAAAGTACTAAGAGATGGTTTAAGGCTCTATTATCTCTACAGAAAAGATAGGAAGATAAGAAATACCAAAGAGTTTAAACTCCTTGCTCGTATGTTAAAAGAACAAACTCATAAACGTGGTATAAAGGTCTCTAAAGAGATAGCCCCTAACTCCCTGCAAAACCCTACCGATCCCGATGCCACTTACCGCCGGAAGGGGGAGAAGAAACACATCGGTTATACCGCCAATCTCATAGAGAAGTTTGATGATAATAATCGGATGATAGAAGGCTATGACTTACAGAAAAATACCTACAGTGATCAGAAATTCGCTAAGGATAGTATTAATAAATTAAAAGATGTTAACCTCCTAACAGATGGTGCCTATTTCTCCGAAGAGATAAACAACAAGGCCAAAGCCAAAGGCATAAAAATGGTCCCTACCAACCTGGTAGGCGGAGGTAAAAATAATAATAGTGATAAATTTACGATAGATGAGAAAAAACACCAGGTAAAGAAATGTCCTTCTGGCCATAAGCCAATAACCAGTGAATTTAGAGAAGGATCCTATAGAGCACACTTTGATAAGAAACACTGTAACAATTGTCCCTTCCGTAAAGAATGTCCGGTAATAAAACAAAAGAAGAGTTATCTTTTTAAAGTATCAGAGAAGACCTTACACCGCTGTCAACTTATCACTGAGATGGGAACCTCTGAATATCAAGATCTGGCCAAAAAAAGGGCCGGGATTGAGGGTATCCCCTCGGTACTTCGCAGGAGGTACAAGATAGATTATCTTCCTGTAAGGGGAGTAATACGGGTAAAAGTCTACCTGGGGTTCAAGATATCGGCCATAAATTGTAAGAGATTGATAAAAGGGTTGATGAATAGCCCTATACCTGAGCTTTCTATCCTTTTATTTAACCATTTGTTTTCGCTATTTAGTTTTCAAAGAACCTATCAAGTTAAATCTGCTGCTTAAGTTAAATATGTTATTTTAAATAGTTAGTTTTTGGGAGATAATCATAATTATTATGTTTATGCTTTTAAGTTTTATAGTCTTCCTGAGCGAAGTGTTAGA
>JAGGRV010000078.1 GCA_021159445.1 Deltaproteobacteria bacterium
GACCATGACTCAAAACAGATCTTCCCCAATGTAATCAATCCGTAGTGTCAAAAAAAGGATTTGTGCGTTTGCCAACCGCCTGATATTCCACAAATATTTTTTATAGGGCATGAACTTCGGTTAAGGCAAAATGCTGATAAAAAGGATTATCTTCCAACCTCAGGTCTGCCGGAATTATGTGAAGCAGTTGCCGTTTTCTATCGCAATGAGTTTGGCTATGATTTTTCAGCAAGAGATGTGTGTATTGGTCCTGGCAGCAAGGAATTGATTTTCCGGATTTTGATAATTTTCGTGATGTGTTAAGGAGGGATATGGGTATCCTGACCGGGCCGAATCTTTGCGATACTGTGCTGGAAAGGGCTCACGTCGCCATATTACCTGGTTCGGATTTTTATTTACCTGCCAATAATCTTGGTGTGAGGATCGCCTCGGTCGACTACAAAGGAGAAGAGATCCTCAATGTCTGGACAGGCCCTCAGGACATGACGCAAGGAAAAATATCCGAATTGTTTCCGCGTCTGGTTGGCGGGTGTGACAGCCTGGAACATCTCTTGCGCTTTTATAAAAAAAGCGGAAAGTAAGTAAATGGAATTGAGGTCAGGGAGATGGAAAAGAAAAAAGGGACAGGCTGGGCTTCTGCTTCATGGGAAATCTACCTCCTGGCAAGGATGAACCCGGAGAGAGAATTCTCGGATGACGATATCAAAAGAAGATTCAAGATTTACTACGGAGAAGATAGCAGGCGAAATCTGTCTGAAGGACAGATACCTTTTCTCAGGAACAATAATAGTAAATCTCATCATTATCATCTGTCCAATCACGAAAAGCCGGATCATAATCAAAATAGGCGCTGGCAAAACCTCTGATCCATCCTGGTCCAGGTAACAGTCAAGCCACAAAGGTTGCCTGAGAGAAATAGGTTCATCCACGTCCTTTAAACCTTGCCTGGTTGCGGCTTTCGACGTAGCCACTGATGGAAAGGAATTCGGTTTCTTCCTCATTGTAAGAATTCAAGAATTCCATCTATATTTCTTGACAAATATCAAGTACGGTAATAGAATTTGACTCAACAAGGAAAAAACCATGAAAAAGAAAATTGGAACCATACTTGATGAGGATTTGATATATAGGGCTAAACAAGTTGCACTTTCAGAGCAACAAGCTCTAAATCAATTATTAGAAAATGCCCTTAAGATGTATCTGGATTTATTGGAAAAAAAGAAAAATACCGGGCGTAAGAACATCTCAGAAGAGACACGGGGGGTAATGAATATCTCTCCGGATGTCCTGAAAGCCATTATGGAGGAAGAAGGGATTTTTGAAGCTGATTGATATAAATGCCGGTTCTGAGGTTTTTGTTGATTCAAATGTTTTCATTTATCATTTTACTGGTGTCAGTGGTGAATGCAGTGACTTTCTGAACAGATGCGAGCGAAGTGAATTAATTGCAATGACAACTGCTAATGTGGTTCTGGAGGTTCTTCACCGTTTAATGATGGTCGAGGCAGTTAGAAAAAATTTGGTCAAACCGCCGAATGTGGTAAAAAAACTCAGTAAGGCACCACAGAAGCTAAAAAGCCTCAATGAGTATTTTATCAATACAGAGAAAATACACGATATGGGCATAGCCATTAAACCTTTGGAATTTGAAACAATTATAAAAAGCCACATGGTGAGGTTGGATTCCGGATTAATGGTAAATGATTCAGTTATCATCGCCAGTATGAAGGAAGAAGGGGTTAAGTTGTTGGCAACATCTGATAAAGCTTTTAAAAAAATAGAAGAAATTAATGTATGTAGTCCCGAAGACATAAACCTTTAATAAAATGGTAGCAACTTAGGAACGTACAATAAATAACTTGAACAAATTAATGTCTTTTTTGCCGTCTTCTTCG
>JAGGRV010000549.1 GCA_021159445.1 Deltaproteobacteria bacterium
TTTGAAACCTGAAAAAGGCTGTTGGCTGTCAGGGGGGAAAGTGAATAATTACGTTAGTTCTATTCTGCCAGATTGTGATATGTGCGGAGATTAATTGCGCCAGGAAGCCACTTTCTATGATATTTGAAATGTAATCGGGAAAAGGAGGCCACAGTATGAAGGACGTAAGGGTTAAGTGCCCTATTCTAATGGAAGCTCGCGTCTGTAAAACTTCCCAGGAATGTAGTCTGCTGCTCCAGGTAGAAATTGAGTGTATGCCGCTGTAGGCTCTGCATCGCTATAATTGGAGAACAGCACAGCTGCTGCACAGCCATCCTCAAAGTAGTGAACATCAAAAGCCGCTATCATCATTCACAGTCTCTTCTTGCCCAAACGGCCGGGCTAAAGGGTGGGCGGGTGTTTTTCCCGCGCCAAACGGCGCGCTATTCCTCGTCGAGTGAATCCAATTGTTCGGCTTCTATAAGCTTATCGACATCGATTTTGTCTTGCGGCCTTCCGCTCGCTTTCTTTGCCAAGATCAGGTCAGGTCTCGAAATAAACGGTATCTCAAAACCATCCAGTTCGACCACCTTTCGATTCTTCCATGCAACTTCAAATTCGACTCCTGGAATTGACATCATAATATCAACCCGCAAGGGTGGCCTTCCCATCTGATAGAAGTAATCCTTCTGAGTGAAGTCATTTGCGGTAAGGTTTGCAAGTGGTGCACCAAATTCCTTCAATGCAACATACACCGAGTTTGCATTCTCAGGATCGGTTGCTATCCACAAGTCAAGATCTTTCGTGTATCGTGGTTCGCTGTACTTCATTACCGCGTAGCCACCCACAACAAGATAACGGATATCATGCTTTTCGAAAAGATTCAGCAGTTCTCTGAAGTCGGAACTCGTTAGCATCTTTACCTCGAATCAAGAAATAGTCATGTAGTATATCCGATACTGCCTCAAAGATGGCACGATCGCCTTGAGATTGCCAGAAGCGAATATCGAATGAACGTCTGTTATCTGTGATACGCTGATATTTTTCCTCTATTGTTGTCATTTTTTCTCCTGCCGAACGTTAAGCTAAGCTGTCGGGGGGATTAATAGCTAATGAAGTCAGCATAACGAAAAAAGTTCTAAAATCTGTGAATTACAAATTGCCACGGCTTTCCCCCGTAAGCTTGAGCGCCTTGGTTCTACATTAAACTCAAAAACGTTCTGAGACGAGAGTAAAATTCGTCAGGATTATCATTCATCGTAAACCAATCGCTCCTCCCATGCTATGTGCGATTATATGAACCTTCTCTGAGGAAACTTTCTTCACAACCTCAGCACAAACAGAAGCCTGATCTTCCATCTTATATGAGAACTTATACGACTGAAGGAGGCCGGAGGCAAAGACGTGGGTTGACGAACAGGTATGGCCCGGAGACAGGGAAGTCATCAAGGCACCGGTCCTTTTTCCGTGAATCTCGTACCTATTTAGTTCGCTCATAGGTCCCCACAAGCTCTGCTGTAGCAATAATGTGTCCCGCCATCACAGCCTCTAGCTTTGCCTTCGTCGGAGTTCCTAGGTCAGGAAGTACCTCATCAAGCGCATAAAGTTTGTAAAAGTATCGGTGCCGACCGATTGGTGGGCAAGGGCCACCATAGCCGGTACGTTTCCAGTCATTCAGGCCTTCCAAAGTACCAGAAGGAAGGTCGCTAGACTTTATGGCCTGTTGAAGGTTGTTTACATTGGGGGGAAGCTTGTAAAGCACCCAGTGTACCCATGTCATCTTCGGCGCATTAGGGCCTGGTGCGTCTGGATCGTCTACAATCAAGACTACGCTCTTCGCCCCTTCTGGCACATCTTTCCAAACAAGCGGTGGTGAGATATCTCGCCCATCGCATGTGTATAAACTTGGGAT
>JAGGRV010000135.1 GCA_021159445.1 Deltaproteobacteria bacterium
ACGCTTACCCATGCCTCCAATGGGGTTATGCTTATCAGAAATACATCAATGATATTCATGTCAATAAATCAGCGACCAGCATGCACCCGCTCCCACTCCTCAAGCGGAACCGAGAACTTGCGCTCAACGATCTCCCGGTGCACATTGTTGTAACTGCAGAACGATATCACATGTCCGTCCGGAGTTGCATAATGGATGCCGCAGCGCTGCACCCGCTCAAGATCGATGTTATACAGATCCTGAAAGTGCATCATTCCCAGAAACAGGGTTTTCCGGTGGAACTGCTTTATGACGTCTTCGGTTCCTTTGGTGAGTGCGTTTATGAGTAGTTTTTTAACATCCACGCTCTCCGGTGCTTTTTTTGCATCAATGAACTGCGCGATATGCGATACAATACCTGCAGTGACATGCAGTTTGTTGATCGTCTTGTGATCGTGCGTGCGAGCAACCTCGCCCAGATATTCGAGCAATCCCTCGACATCGATGAACCGCGTGATCGGAATAAAATGACCATCCTCGACATAGACATAAGTTCCGGCACCGCAGTGCGGATGCATCGTGAACTTCACCTGGGGCTCTCCTTTCTTGACCTCGCCGAAGTTCGATATCGGAACCACGAACGGGACAGGATAGAAATCATCTACCGTGATCTCTCCACCGGTCTGCTCTTCGATGCATTTGAGCGCACCAGGGATCGTGATTCTCCATTTTTCACGATCCTCCTGATCGATTCTCCCTGCAAAGGAGACCGGCTGCATATTAACACCCTTGACCACATCGAGATTCTGTGATGCAAATCGTATAATGTCACCGATCTGATCGTCGTTCACACCTTTCATCAGTGTTGGAACAAGGGTTATGCTCTTGATCCCCGCTTTCCGGCAGTTCTCAATCACGCGCATCTTTACCGGAAGCGCGTTGAATCCGCGGATCTGAAAGTATGGCTCAGGTGTCATGCCATCGAACTGGAGATACACGGTGTGCAGCCCAGCCTCCCGGAGTTCTCTGCAGTACTCGACACTGTGTGCGAGACGGAGACCGTTTGTTGCGATCATAACCTGTATAAAATTAAGATCACGCGCCATTCTGATCAATTCCGGCAGATCGTCCCTGACCGTGGGCTCACCGCCTGAGAACTGTATCGCCCAGTTGCGTACTGGCTGCTCTCTGATCAGCATCTCCAGCATCTCCCTGATCTGCTCAACGGTTGGCTCGTAGACATAGCCGGTTGCAGCAGCATTTGCAAAACAGACCGGGCACCGCTGGTTGCACCGGTTCGTAACATCGATGAGCGAGAGAACCGTTGTGGTCTTATGTTCAGGACAGAGTCCGCAGTCATAAGGGCAGCCCTTATCCCTCCCGGTCATCGGATTAGCGACCCCGGTTCCATCGTGCTGGAATTGTGCAAATTTCCTGTACAGCGCGGCATCAGACCAGTATACATCACTGAATGTGCCGTGTTCCGGGCAGGTCTTCTTCAAAAGTACCTGTCCGTTCTCTTCGTATACGGTTGCATCGATTACTCTTTTGCATTCCGGGCACAGCGATTTTGTTTGCATGGGATCACTCTCACATAACTTCAATTGGTTCTATCACAGTCGTTAAATAGGTTTCTCTGCCGGGTAGGCTTGTTGTGTTTATGTATCTCTATTATGCCGGAAGAGTCTCCAGAGACAAGATCCAGAATACAGAAGATTTAATACCGTAGGGGTATATTGAAACACAGGTGTGGAGATGGGAGATGTATACTCATTCGGGATTGAACGGGATGTATTGAATCAGAAACTCGGGGGTTGGTTTCCCTGCGGCTCGAGTGCACTGATAGAAGGCGGCAGCGGCAGCGGCAAGAGCATCACCTGTCAGCGAATCTGCTTCGGACTCCTGGAAAATG
>JAGGRV010000626.1 GCA_021159445.1 Deltaproteobacteria bacterium
ATACCAAACATTCAACAGCTATTTCTGTTTCTTCATCTTTTTCCATTCAACGTTCGATGTTGAACGTTCGATGTTCGACGTTCATTACTAAATTAAGGTCCTCCAACATGTGAATGCGCCCATGATTACCGTGAAAATAGCTCATAGGTGATGGCTCATAGGTGAAAAAGGTCCAGGATCATTATTTTAAAAAGGCCAAGAAGCAGGGTTTCCCGGCCCGTTCGGTCTATAAGCTGGAAGAGGCCCAGAAGAAATACCGGTTCCTGAGGCCAGGTCAGACCGTCCTGGACCTTGGAGCATATCCAGGCTCCTGGTCAAAGTATGCAGCCGGAGTGGCGGGGCCGAAGGGCCTGGTTGTGGCAGTTGATATCCAAAAGCCTAGTGTAATGGCAGATAATATCTGCCTATTGCAGAGAGATGTCTATGATCTCAAGGCCTCAAAGCTCAGAGAGATTTCCCCTTATTTCGACGTTGTACTCAGCGATATGGCCCCCAAGACTACTGGTCGCAAGGATGTGGATCACTTCAGGTCTGTGGCTCTTGCAGAGCGAGCTTTAGTTTTGGCCAAAGAGTTGCTGAAATCAGGGGGCACCTTTTTTTGCAAGGTCTTCCAGGGGGAGGATCTCCCTTTCTTCCGGGACAATTGCAGAAAGAGTTTCAGGTCAGTTCGTGTAGTCAAGCCAAAGAGTTCCAGGCCGGAGAGTGTGGAGTTGTTTTTACTGTGTACAGATATAAAACAGCACACCGGATGATTGCCACACTTCTATTTATTGGCTAATCTGGTTTCTATGAAATTAAGCGATTAGCTGTTAGCCATTAGCGTTTAGCTATAAAAAAAACAAGGTATCACGCTAATTAGAAATAACACCCATTGGGTGAAAACTTATAATAGCAAAACAATCTGTAATCATTAAGCTAATTGTAACCGCTAAAGGCTAATTGCTCATAGGTTATATACTGTTAACTGGAGATAAATATATGTCCCTATTCAAAACGGATTTCCCCGGCCTTAATCTTTTACACAGGGGAAAGGTGAGAGACATTTACAAAGTGGGGCGGCACTTGCTGATTGTAGCAACGGATCGTCTCTCTGCCTTTGATGTTGTTCTTCCCACGCCTATACCGGGTAAAGGTCGCATCCTTACTCAGATGTCCCTGTTCTGGTTTGAGAAATTGAAAGACCTGGTGCCGAATCATCTGGTTCAGACAGATGTCACCAAGTTTCCGGAAGAGTTGAAACCATTTTTAAAGTCCCTTGAGGGCCGGAGCATGTTGGTCAAAGAAGCAAAGCCCTTGCCTGTTGAGTGTATAGTCAGGGGATATATTACCGGGTCCGGCTGGAAAGACTACCTCCGGACAGGTTCTGTGTGTGATATCAAGCTACCTGAAGGGATGCTTGAGTCGCAGCAACTTCCAGATGCCATGTTCACGCCTTCCACCAAGGCTGATGTTGGTTCTCACGACGAAAACATCAGCTTTGAACAGGTCCGGAAGCTGCTTGGCAAAGATGTCGCCGAAAAGGCCAGGGATATCAGCATCAGGCTTTACAAAACAGCGGCAGATTATGCTAGAGAGAGAGGAATGATAATTGCTGATACCAAGTTTGAGCTCGGCATATCCGGCGGAGAACTTATACTGATTGACGAGGTCTTGACTCCTGATTCTTCCAGATTCTGGCCTGCTGAGGACTATAGCCCGGGCAAGTCACAGCCGAGTTTTGACAAGCAGTTTGTGAGAGACTACCTGGAGTCCATTTCATGGAATAAAAAGTCACCAGGGCCTGATCTCCCTGCAGATATTGCAGGAAAGACCCGCCAGCGATATCTGGAGGCTTTGCGGCGTCTTACTGAAAATTAAATTGAGCGATTAGCCTTTAGCGGTTAGCTATTAG
>JAGGRV010000175.1 GCA_021159445.1 Deltaproteobacteria bacterium
GGATTATCTGTAGGAACGTATCATGGAACTGTAACCATATTTCTTACAGACTCGACTGAGTTGACAATAGATGTAACCCTGGAGATCGTGCTTTCGGAAAAAGGTGAACTGGGCGTAAGCCTATCCAATCTTGAATTTGTCGCAAAAAAGAGTGAACCTCCTCCTGTTCATAGTGTACGGGTATTCAACAGAACAAATGAGAATGACGAGTTTGTGTGGTCTGCCGTAGCCAGTGACTGGTGGATCCAACTCTATGATGGTCATAGCTGTGATCAGCCGGAGAGTAGTGGCTTTTCTCCCACTCCTGCGGCCAGCGTTAGCTGTAATTCTATAGGATGCCAATGCTTCGATGTCTCCATTGATTCTGAAAATATGCAACCAGGCATCGTCTATGACGGCAACATAACGATCTATAGCAACTTAGGAGATCCTGAAACTATAAACGTATCGGCCACAGTTGAAAGATATGAGACCCAGGAAATTGAAGAGTCGATTTCCACTTCATCGTGGCTGGATCTGCGCCTCGAAGTCCCACAGAACGATTTGAGGGATGAAAACGGAAATCCAGGGAATTTCTATCTGCTCGTTGAGCACCCGAGTCTCTTTCCGGGCCAGGTATATGCCTACCGGTGTCTTGAAAAACCAGGCTGCAGCCCGACAGAGTGTGGTCAGGAGACAGACTGTCGGCTTGATCTCTTCAGTCAATGGGGACATCTCGTCCCTGGTGCCGGGGACCTGGCCTATCAATCGGATCGGGAGTGGAACCTCCAGCAAGATGTGTTGACTGTGCCTTTCGGCGGTTTCCGCCTAATTGGTCTGGAAGGCGATATCATAATCCATGGCATGGTGGGCACTCCCAAGCCCGGACAGGACTGGGGCATGACGCATCTCTTGAAATACACCCTGCACGTAGTACCACTTACAGGAACCTGGATCGTTACTGATGAATTTTGGGGACAAACTTTTACTTATTCCACCGATCCACTGATACTATATGAATCTCGTGGTCAGCTTGAAGGTGCTTGGAGAAATATATGGCTTGGCTGGTGGGATCCTGACAATAACATCAACTATGTCAATTCCTCGGACGTCATACCCGGTCCTCCATCAATTAACGGGTACAGGATAGAAGTTGTAAATTCAAGCTCAGTATCAGGTTATGACCTCCATTTTACAGAGTGGAGTCCTGTGTTAAACCAAAATTTTGAGTACTGGTATCAAATCACGAACCTCAGTCAGGGTAGCTTGCAAGGCTTTTGGCGCTATCGGGTCGCGGGAGAAAAAATATGGCATACTCCTCAGGCATTCAGTGCAGTACAACAAGGCGTCACCATACCGCTCGATCCTGGTTGTAACTGTTATCGGGTAAATGGCACTGTAAATGGATATGCAATTCCGTTTCTGGTAGACACAGGGGCTTTTGCCGTAGTTCTTGATCTGGCTGACGCCCCTTATATGAATTTGGTCGATGAGGAGACCGGTTGGCT
Source organism: Deltaproteobacteria bacterium (assembly GCA_021159445.1). Lineage (GTDB taxonomy): Bacteria > Desulfobacterota > Dissulfuribacteria > Dissulfuribacterales > UBA3076 > UBA3076. The sequence goes on from JAGGRV010000175.1 coordinate 1,488, forward strand.
TAACGATAGATGTGATCAGACGCCTGTGCTGATAGGAGGAGTAGGCGGCACCATCACAGCATATAAATGCTATGTTGATATTGAAATTGAGGGACGTCTATCTCGCCAAAATGTTGAAGTCTATCTCTCAGAAGGCCAGTCTGCACTACTCGGCATGACCTTCCTAGACCAGTTCCACATATCCACGAGTGCGGAAGACGGCACAATGACTATCGCACCTTAGATAATCAGCACTGCTCAAAAGGGCGAGGATGAGTAATCTTACCTCGCCCTTTTTATTTACCTACCTGATTAACTCTCAATGTAACCGTTCACGGGGTTACAACGCCTGTTTTACCGCAACCCACCGAACTGTAAGCGTTTACAGGGTGCTGCAGATGCGAGGCGGAGGGTACGCA
>JAGGRV010000080.1 GCA_021159445.1 Deltaproteobacteria bacterium
GATGGTGGGGGGGGAAAAAAGAGTTTATCAGGTTCACGAGGCTATCTATCTGGCCAACGCCTTAGGCTTTGGCAGTTTTGGTTGTGATCTGGTTTTTGGTCTGCCGGGGCAGACCGGCAAGAAACTTTCTGATGATCTGGATCAGATCACCGATCTCGGTCCGCCGCATATCTCGCTCACGCGTTGGGATGTTTGTGTCCGGCAGATGTCCACATCTGCCGATCACCCAAGTTCACCGGATTCCGATTTTGTCGACAAACTCCACCGTGCGGCTGTTGAGCACCTGTCTGAACTTGACTATGAAGAGTATGCTGGGGATTGGTTTTCCCGTGCTGGTCACAAGTGCATCTACCATGCCGACCGTGCCGCAGGGGGAGACTATGTTGGTTTGGGGCCATCAGCCCGCTCACTTGTGCGCGGTCAACGATCAAGCAATGTTTCTGGAGTTGCTGAATACATCGACTGTCTGGAGCAGGGCCGCCGACCGCTTGTTGAAGGCAGGTGAGAAACACTGTCCTGATCTGTCATGCTGAGTTTCGCCTGCCCTGAGCTTGCCGAAGGGTCGAAGCATTTTGTGTCAGTGAAATAATCCGTAGGTCACGGTTGCTTGCAACCTGACAAATAGGGATGGCAGAACCACCAAGGGGTTCTGCCCTTGTATCTTAACCTTCAGCTAGATATAATGAACGGATCGGGATGAATCTGTTTCTGCCCTTAGGCCCGAGAGCCTGTTTTGTAGATTAGATCTCCCGATCCGTTAGCAGGATCACCGGACACCGAACGGTATCTAAGGCGTTCTCTGACGAGAACAGCCTGCATGTACAAGGTGGGTGGCCAGTGTCCTATTTGCATAAGTATGATAACACAGGAGCAGGTGATGAGCAAACAAGTTTTGTATGTCGGGATCGATGTCGGTTGCGAGGAACTCTGGGTGTCGGTTCCGGGAATGAAGCCGAAAAAGTTTGAGCACAGCAAGCGAGGTATTCGGTCGTTGTATAACTGGGCTGAGAAGACAGCCGGTGACGATCAACTGCATTTCTGCATGGAAGCAACCGGGGTCTACAGTATCAGTGTCGCCTCGCAGATGGTCAGTGAATGCCAGGCTCTGGTCAGTATTGTTAATCCGGCCCAGATAGCGGCTTACGGGCGAGTTCAGATGAAACGGAGCAAGACCGATCAACTCGACGCCGAGGTGATTCGGGCCTATGCCGAGTCGCAAAAACCGGTTGTCTGGAAACCAGCTCCAAAATCCCTACAGCAACTCTCGGCCCTGGTAACACAATCTGACGCTATAAAAGACTGTCTCGGCCAGTGGCATAATCGCCATCATGCCCAGGAATTCATGCTGGACCTACCCGATGAAGTCAAGAAAACGCAACGGGCCATCGAACGATCTCTAAAGACTCAGCTAAAGAAGATTGAAACGGCCATTGCCAATCTTTGTGCCCAGGAATCAACCCTGGCACAGCAGGTCGCTCTACTGTGTACCATCCCGGGAGTAGCCGATAAGTCGGCCGTCAAACTACTCGCTTACGGTCAGAACTGGCTAACCGAAACTTCGGCCAAGGCTCTTACTGCCTACGCCGGACTAGCACCACACCATTACCAATCTGGAACATCGGTCAGAGGCAAAAGCCGGATCGACAAGCGAGGCAATTCTAAACTCAGAAAAACACTTTATATGCCGGCCCTGGTAGCCGTCAGTCATAACCCGATCTTGAAAAAATTCTATCAACGGCTACTCAATAACGGTAAACCCAAAAAGCTGGCTCTGGTGGCGGCAATGCGAAAGCTATTGCTTATCAGCCGAGCTATGCTGATTGCAAAAAAACCGTTTAATCCGCAATATTCTCATTGACTGACAAGACGGTATCTACT
>JAGGRV010000079.1 GCA_021159445.1 Deltaproteobacteria bacterium
GCTATGTATTATGCAAAGGAGGCAGGCAAAAACAACTTTCAATTCTACGCAAAGCACATGAACGCCAGCACGCTGGCCAGGCTCAATATGGAGACTAAGCTGAAGAAAGCTTTGGAGCAGAACGAACTGGTACTCTATTACCAGCCTCAGATGGAAGTCCGGACCTGCAGGATTGTGGGTCTGGAAGCGCTGATTCGCTGGGAACACCCGGAGATGGGGCTGGTATCCCCGGTAGAGTTTATTCCCATTGCGGAAGAAACCGGACTGATTGTCCCTATCGGGGAATGGGTGTTAAAAACGGCCTGTGCGCAGGTACTGGTTTGGCATAGAGCTGGTTTCATCCCGCTACGCATAGGAGTCAATGTATCTGGCCGTCAGTTCAGACAACATGACCTTGTCAAGTCAGTGAAGCAGATTCTGGATACTACTTGCCTGGATCCTAAGCATCTGGGGCTTGAGCTCACCGAGAGCATCATTATGCACGACGTGGAGGAGGCCATAGCCACGCTGTGCAAACTAAAAGAGATTGGATTGAATTTGTCGGTCGATGATTTTGGCACCGGCTATTCCTCAATGAACTACTTGAAGCGGTTTCCGCTGGACACCTTAAAGATCGACCGCAGTTTTGTAAAGGACATCACCACAGATCCTAATGACGCAGCGATCACAAAAGCCACCATCGCTTTGGCAAAGAGCCTGGATCTGACAACGACTGCGGAAGGCGTGGAAACGGAAGAGCAACTGACATTCCTGCGTGAGCAAGGCTGTGATCAGGTTCAAGGCTATCTCATCAGCCGGCCGGTGCCGGCCGAACAAGTGGAGAAACTTCTTTTGCGCTCTAGCTGATGGGAGTGCCGCTTCGTTCCAAATCACAAAAGAGCGATTTCCTATCACCTCACCTCATGCAGAATCAAATCCGAACATGCGATGTTTGATAATTTCCTTAGCCACATTCTCAGGCACCATGGATTCCCAGTCGCCCCGCCCCTTTCTCAGCTTTTTCAGCACGCCTTGTGGCCAAATATGCAGAATGGATTCATCATAATTCTCTACCGATTCAACAAGATTGTTCTCTCGAAGATGCAAATAGAGATATTTCAAATGCTCAGGTGTAGGGAAGTTGTCAACTGAAATCATATTGTTTACTTTGCGCATTGGATAAACGAACAATTTTATCTGACCGTCAAAAAGTTTGCTAAAGGCACCCAATATGCCTCCTTCCATCCCTTCATAATAGGTGTCATCAAAAAGCAATTCCATGTTAGGTATCCCAAGGATAAAGCCTACTTGGTCTTTTGTATATCGATTGAGAAATTCCCGCACCCGAAAATAGCGGAGATAATCAGTGACGAGAACAGGATGCCCAAGGGAGGTTACAGTGTCTATCCTGTGCAGGAAAGACTTCTTGTCGAGAACACCATCCTTTTTCAGGTGAACCGTAGAAAGTTCAGGCAGAACAACACAATTTTCCTCCCTAACATCTGGATTCCCAAGAAAACTCTCCTTTGCACATTTGATCATATCCAGAGTCACTTTGGTTACAGGTGCAAAACAGCTCCTTAATACAAGTACGTTTTTTTTGTACAGTATTTCCGATGGTTGCAACACTTCTTTTTCCGGAGAAAACATGACTGCATCTGTTAAATTTGTTTCCACCAGGAGAAGCGCTGTAAGACGGGCATCAAGTTCCTCAAAATAAGGACCTTCCACGCGGATCATATCCACCTCGACCCGGTCCCGACCGAGATTGTCTCTTAAAGAGGCGATAAGTTTTTCAGGTTTTCGGTAATAATTGTAAGCAGCATAGATAAGATTTACACCAAGGATGCCAAGAGCCTCTTGCTGCTGGCGGTTGGACTCATCTAA
>JAGGRV010000089.1 GCA_021159445.1 Deltaproteobacteria bacterium
GGCAGAAAAGAATATGCTTACGCAAAAACCATAGCATAATCATTCAAAGCACATATATACCGACGAATAGAATTGTATAGTTGCCATAAGACTTGTAGCTTTTGTTTTCTTTTTTTCAAAGGAAAACAAAAAGGAAGTAAACTTGGCGTTCTTTGCGTCTTTGCAGTAAACAGTATTCATACAAAGACCCTTTTAGGGTCACCATCCAAGCCACCCTTTTTAGAGGTGGTAATTGACTTTTTATCAAAATCTACGATACAGAATAAGCTGGTGATTGTCATGGAAAATTCGAAAGCTAACAAATGAAAACAGAGCTAATACTATATATTTTGCGTTGATGGGAGTTTTTTGAACCAATTGTGATTACCATCATTTTGGCATGAACTTATTTTTGATTACACTACAAAAACCCTAACCCGGACAAGCCGAAAACAAACAGGTTTGAAGATAAAAGAATTATCACGAAAACACGAAAAGGATATCAGTAACTTGATAGTATAGAAAATTCCATTTTTTGACAGGATCAACAGGATAAATGAAAATCATGCCTGCCTGTGCGTCGCACGCAGACAGGTAAATCCTGCCGATCCTGTCAGAGAAGTCCTGCCGAAGGCGGCTAATGTAATAGTATAGGATGTAATTACTCAATAAGTTGGGGCAATACACTGTCACCGCCGGCGCCTCCTGTCATTACGAGGAGCCTCAGCGACGAAGCAATCTCCTTGCTATGGAAGAGATTGCTTCGCTTCGCTCGCAATGACAGCCCCGGACTTATTGAGAAATTACCGTAATTCTCTAATCACCAATCAATGCTATCATGCTATCCAGTTTTCGACTTTAAGTCTGTTTATCTTGGAAAAATGACGAATATTTGCTGTGATCACTGTGAATTTATGACTTAAAGCAGTAGAGGCGATAAGCACATCTTCGATACCTATAGGTATGCCTCTTTTCTGAAGGTCGGCCAATATATCTCCTGCTATTAATACCTCTTCAGGACCAAGAGGTATTACATTGACCCTGGAAATAATTTCTTTCTCGATATTTAACCAAAAGCTTTCAAAATCATCACGCAGGGCACTCCCGAAGCGTAATTCCATCACGCAGATACACGATGTAAACAATGATTGTGATGGATTCGACTGCAAACATTGAAGCAAATTACGATTGGGCTGCTTCTTAACCAATTCACTAAGTATATTTGTATCAAGAAGGTACATCACTTCAACTTCATATTTGTCAACAGCCTCGAAGGATGCCTGATACGGCTCTGTACAATATTTTCTATGGTTTTAAAAAAGGGATCGTCTTCTTTCAGCCATCCTTTAGCCTGGACCAAATGTTTATCATTTACATCTACATCTATTGGCACTAATAGGGCCATGGACTTTCCTCGCTTGGTAATGATGATTTGTTTTTTTCCATAAGCCACTTGGCCCAAGAGATCAGAAAAGTGTTTTTTAGCATCGGCAATACCTATAGTTTGCGGGTTCATAATTATCCTCGTTTTTGCGATAGTTGTGGTCAACATGTCCCGTTAAAAATAGAAAGTCAACAGATATTTTTCCATAGACGAATTGGAGTCTACGTTTAACTCTTAGTCAAATCAAATAATCCTGTAAAATCTTGCTTGCCCCGCCTGCCCAGTTAAATTTCGCAGGACCATTTAACCGGGGTAGGCTCGGAAAATCGTACTGGGGCAGTTCATGTTCATCACCTCATAATGTAACCCCCCGGTCTTACTCTTTTCCCCCATCAAATAGACATCCTCAAAAGCCTCAAGGAAAATAGTGCCTGTACCGATATCAGAAAGAAGGGACCAAAATGGGATAGGCAGCGAACAAAGTCACAAAGCACCAACGT
>JAGGRV010000055.1 GCA_021159445.1 Deltaproteobacteria bacterium
GCTTTAAAATATCATGGAAAGCTTGTCAAGGCTTTTTTTCTTCGGAGGTAGCCTGATCAGTAGAATAACTTGTTATAATGCTCAACTGACCACCGCGCCATTCCCAAATAGTTACTGAAATAGAAAAAATGGTGGAGAAATAAAAAAGGCTGATCGCCATCTACGAACAGAAAATCAATGACAAAATCGCCAAAATTTGTGGAGGAGGTGATAACTACCATGAACAACAATAACACATTACTAAAGGTTCGCTTTGACGGAAAAGCTATTGGCACAGGAAAAATTCCGGTGTCGCATTTGTTGCGCTTTCTTACCAATCTAAACAAGGCTCTCCAGCGAACAGGGCGGGTGCTAATGGGTGAAATAGAAGGTCTACACCGTGGGCCGCAACCACGCAACATAAAAGAAGAGATATCGCTTGATCTGGTATTATTAACACACGGCAGCCCTGCAACGGTGCTTGGTTTCGAACGGGGAAGGATGCAAACGTCTCTGCCAGGCATGGACTTTGGCCTTGATATTCTGGAAAAAGCTATTGCAGGCTTATCCGATGTGCAAAATCCGGGTGAAGCTTTGCCAGTCGGTTATGATGCTGGTGTCCTGATGGCATGGCGTGACACGGGTACGCTGTTCAGACGTGGAGTGGAAAAAATTGAGTTTACTTTAAATCATCGCGAAACACCTCTTTCGACAGTCTATACACCGCAGGGATTCACCCGGATTCAGGAACGTATAAAGGGGCCGCAGATCAACATTCGCACCATTGAAGGACGGCTGCTGATGGCCGATTTCAAAGAGCATGGCACACGTTGCCGAGTGCATCCATCAGCAGGGGAGCCAGTGCTTTGCCTCTTTGATAATGAACAGAAAGACGAGGTTCTGGAAGATATTTTGCAATATGTCCGTATCGTTGGCGAGGCAAAAGAGGATCCCGTTTCCGGGAAGATTACCAGCATCAAGATTCACGACATTGAACGACTGGAAGAAAGGGAGAACGAGGCTGTTGACTTGTTGCCCCAAGGGTCGCCGATCTCGCGGGATTTCTGGGAATCGCTGACTATCGACGAATTGGCGGAATCGCAGAACGTAAAGCCGATGGTGGATGTGCGAGCTTTATTCGGCACATGGCCTGGCGGAGAAGATGATGGCTTCGAGGAAGCGATTAACGAATTGCGGCATCGAAACACGGCTGGAGGCGAAATGCTATGAGCGGTGCCAAAATCATTCTTGATACTTGTATCGTTTCCTACCTGATGAAGGGAGGCCCACTGGCTGAAGCATATTTGCCGCACACCCAGGGCAGGCTGCTTGCTATCTCTTTTATTACAGTGGGCGAGATGTATTTTGGAGCGGAAAACAGAAATTGGGGCAATAAAAAACGCAGTGTACTCGAAACAACACTGCGCAACTTTGTAGTGATTCCCTATGACCATGAAATCGCCCGTTGCTATGGACGACTTGTTGCGGAACGTAAACACAACGGGAAACCGATTGCACCGAATGACGCATGGATTGCCGCGTGTGCCGTTCGCCATGCCGTACCGTTGGTAACGCACAATGCCAAGGACTTTATGGGGATCACGGCTCTTGATGTCATTACGGAAAAGCAGAAGTAGTCTGGGCTCAGAAGTCAAAAAAATGGTGGGAACAGAAAATTAAAAAAATACATTATAACAATCGCATTCACTCTGACGCCCAAAGCCAAGCCGTTTTTTACTTTTGCGTAGTCTGTGTAAAAAGCTGCTCTTGCCAAGTCATCATTGGCTTTGGGCGCAGGTGATGCGGGACGTTCTGTGCTAAAAAACCACAAATATATTCCCAACGATATATATCTTGACAACG
>JAGGRV010000050.1 GCA_021159445.1 Deltaproteobacteria bacterium
ATCTTTTTCTTTTACTACATCAAAGAGGAGTTCGATCCAGTCCTTTTTTTGTTTCTTGCCTGTCAATATTTCCATAGGCGTCCGGTCTTTTCTTTTGCCATCGTTATAACGCCGATGATTGTGATAAAACATAATCAGGTTCAGAGTTTCCTGCGTGACATGGTTCTTTGATCCATTTAAGTAGGGGCGAATTATTGAATTTATGCATTCGACCAAGGCTGAACTCTGAACAATCTGATCCAATTGTTGATATACCTGCTCTTTGACAAGATCATAATCTTCTTGAAGATAGCCCATTGCAATTTCAAGGCAATCCCGCTCATTCATGCCGCAGTATTTCTGCCCTTTGGCTTTTTTCGACTTGATGAGTCCCTTTCTCCACTGCCAAGCCAAACAAAGTGCCTGTAATGCCTCTTGATTAATAGAGAGGTTTGATAGATTGCCGACAACTGCTTTTGCAACATCAAAATAGTTAAGCAACCCCGGCATGGTGCGGCGCACCTTGTTGACAGCTTTGGTTATCTTTATATGTTCTAATTCTTCAATAAGGGACAGGCCTGCTTTAATGTTCTCTTCCGCTTCCTTGCGATCACGTAGATTACCATTGCCGTCAAAAAGCTTGAGTTCGTTTATGATGGTGACATAGAGGAAATGGAAGCTTTCATATAATTCAATTGCCTCATCCGCGATTTTTACCGCCTCTTCATATCCATCAATCCTTTTGTCTATTACTTCATCACTTCTGGCAGAATCGAGCTTGTTGTAGCAATCGAATTCCTTTTGAATGGCTTTATATGCAGCCGCTTCCAGAATATTAACCCATTTGCCGAGCTGGTGCGCGATTGCATGGTAAGTATCCGGTTGTCTGATAATATCGGCTAAAGCCTCTTTTTGGGCCACGCACAAACCCCTACCTTCATCAGTGACCAAGTATGTTGCAAGGTAGCCATTTTTTTCCAAACATTCCCAGTGGTTTTTCCAATCCTCAGCTTTTCGCGAATCGGCCAGCTCTATTCTCAGGATTGCCGAGCTAATCGGGTCAACAGTCACCAAAATGGGAATATTCTTTGCAAAGATTTCGTCACTTAAGAAAACAACTAATTTGACTTCATCATTGCTGGTTGTTACCGTGTTTGGCAATAAGGAACCAACATGCTGTAAATATTGACTAATTGATCCTGTGGAGGCGTTAGGTATATCGAAGCGTTTCATGATCGTAGATATTGTTTCAATACTGCATCTACCCTCCAACCTCAGAGACAACATGTAATGATATGGCAATTCTTCAACGATGGCAGGTTTGGAAATGTTATCCCCGAAAACAGTCAAACTTGTTTCGTGTAACGTATTCGCCAGCATATAAACGAACATGCGGGAAATCATAAACTGTCGTGACAGTTCGGTTATTTTCCCCCAGGTGCCCATCGCTCTGGCCGTGAGTGCCATGAATGCTATATATAGCCGTAATGAAGCTGTTAGGTCATGACGTCTCACAAATTTATTGCCACGGGGTATCATGTTTGGTTTTTGGTTTTTTTTTAAATTATGAGATTTTAAAGAACCGAATTTAGATCCAGGCATTTTTTTCCTCTATGCTCAAATTATTAATATCCGAGCATAGGATACTCTCGAAAGATGCCGCTGTCTACAGTAAGGTTTTGATATTATTTCATCATGTTACGGCTACACCCATTTTTGGATCAAAATAGAGGACGAGAATAAGCAGGTTACTAATCCTGTGCCCATAACCACCAAACAACAACTTCGACCGGAAATATATGGGAGTTCATCTTTTTGTGCCGTGATCAATTAAAAGTGTAAAGTAATAAATGAAGGATGCC
>JAGGRV010000610.1 GCA_021159445.1 Deltaproteobacteria bacterium
AGCTCCACTACCTGTGATGTCCCCTGGCCGACATCCAGCACGTGAAGTCTCAGGCTGTCCTGATGGGAAAGGTCCCGCTCCCTATATGCAGAAGCTGACAAAAGGAGAGCAAAGAACATTACGGCCAAGGCCCTGGATATCTTCCAGCGCCTCATCAAGGCAAAAGATCCCAGAAAGAGATAGAACAGAGATATCTGCAAAATACTTGGCCTTGGGACCCATATTGCAGACCAGCTCCACCCTGAAACAAAATTTATGAAAATAACCAGATGATTCAGGAACCAGCCTACCCCTTGCCATAGGCCTGATGTCAATTCCGGGGAAAAGGGCAGCAGGATTGTTCCAAACAATAAGCCAGGGAGAATGACAAAACTCGTCACCGGCACTACCAAAAGGTTGGGCAGCAATCCCACAAGGCATATACGCTGAAAGTGCCATGCCACAAAAGGTGTTGTAGCAAGTGTTGCAATCAGGGTTACCAGGATAAAGCCTCTTATATAGATCCAAAAAGTCTTCTGACCATTCTGTTTTTTTTCCTTTGGCACTGATCTCAGGTATGAAGAAAATATGATCAGGAAAAAGACTGCCGTGAAGGAGAGCTGAAAAGATATGCCAAAAAGGTACATGGGATTAAAGATGAGCAAGGCCCATGCTGCCAGGGCAAGAGAATTAAGAGACGTCTGCGGCCTGTCAATCAGAAAGGCCGTACCGAATGCAAGGATCATTACCATTGCCCGCACAGCAGAAGGCGAAAAACCGGCCAGACCCGCATAAGTCATCGCTCCAATCAGTGCCAGGGATGTGGCAAATTTTTTCACAGGGAACCGGAGCGTAATCCACTCTGACCTGAGAAGTAAGGCCCTTGCAAGGCCTCCGATTAACAGGGCGGCCATGGCCATGTGTATGCCTGATACAGCCAGCAGGTGGCCGATTCCGGCCCTGGCAAACGCCTCCTTGAGATCTTTGGATAACCATGCCCTCTCGCCAAGTAACAGGGCCATGGCAATACCCCTGGCAGGTCCTTCAAGACAGCGGTCTATGCCCAGTATGATTGCTCTCCGTCCTGATTCCAGCCAGTACCGGGGCAAAGACATGTCACTTGAGCTTTGGCTGTGCCCAACCTGGGAAAACCTGAGGGGATGATTTACAAAACCCTTTACCATCACCCCCCTTATGGCCCACCAGTTTTCCTGATTAAAGGCTCCCGGCGTCTTGAGGTTTCTTACAGGGCGAAGGCTTGCAGCAAAACGTATCCAGTCTCCAGGAGAGACGTCCTGGGCACGTATTCCCAGTACCGTAAGGCTCATGATGCCCGAAACAGAAAGATCGCCTGAAGGGGTGTGACTTTCAGAAGCAGCCACCAGAAGCCTCACACCATCATTTGCAGGGAGTGGGGCACGTATCACCTGGCCGGTGATTATGTGTCTTCCCGGTGTATTTGCAAGGCTGAGGAGATCCTGGGATCTGTCTTCCAGTGTCCTGCAGGACAAATCCAGATGCCAAAAGCCCATGGCAAAAAGTACCAGGGCTGCCCCGATCCAAGGCAAAAGACCCCGGACTCTTAAAATCCTCCCGGATGCACCCTTCGATCGTGCACCAAACAGGAGAAATCCAAATCCGAATGCGCCAAGGATGTACAGAAAACAGCCGGACGACTCCGGATATCCAGTGTGGGCAGCAACGATTCCGAGCCCGAATGGGAGAAGCAGCAGGGCTAAAGGACTGGGAGACACTTGCTATGCATGACATCCTTCACGACAAGTCAAAAGTAGTTTACACTTTGTTATGTTGGAAATTGGAAATTCGTTCCATCTTTCCCAAATT
>JAGGRV010000616.1 GCA_021159445.1 Deltaproteobacteria bacterium
TTGAGACTGCCTCTCGTATTGTGGGATAAGCGGTTTGTAAAACAGACTTTTCACACATATCAATGCTAGCCGCATCTTGTTCGCTTATCGTCATCGAAAAACTGCCATCGTTATTTTTTGTTGGTTTTTGATTAATAGGATCGTTACATTCAACAAACTCAACATGGACCTTAATTCTAAATTTAGCCATAATTGCCTCCTTTGAGTGATAGCTTGGGAGCTGACCATCTCACAGACGGAGGCAAATGTCTACTACTTTTTCATGCTGACGTTTTTTGCAGATGGCAAAATTCTACTTTCTTCGGATAGGGACCATGTTATACCTGCACAGGTCGCGATTTTTCAGACCCATCTATCCTGCGTGTGCCGGCCTTTATGCTATAGAGAGAAAAATGCTGAAATTGAACAAATGAATGAAGTTTTTGTGGGACGTGGGGGACGGGGACGTTCTCACTTGACAAACAGCTTAAATGTAAGTACGTTTATGGCGATTCGTAATTAACGAACCGTAAAAAACATACTGCGTGAGGTCAATGATAGAAAATCCGTTCCGATACGGGGGCATTGTCACCGGAACCTACTTTGCTGATCGAACTGTGGAAATCCGTGACTTGAAACGGGAGATGGAGAACATCAATCGCGTGTTTCTGGTTTCTCCCAGACGGTTCGGGAAAACATGTCTGCTGTATAATCTGGGCAAGCACCTGGAGGAAAGCGGCATTGCCTGGACCTATCTGGACTTAAACGCCTTTCCCGATCTTCGGCACTTTGCCGGCGCCATGGCGAGTTTTTCCGCCAAAGCCCTTGAATCCAATTCAGATCGTCTGCTCAAGTTTTTTTCCGGCTTTCGTAGATTACACCCCAAGTTGGGAATGGATCCGGACGGAAATATCACGGCAAGCCTGGAAATTTCTGCTGAGGAGAAAGATCCTCTATCCGCGTTGATTGAAGGGATGAATCAGGCTCAAAACCTGGCAGCCAAAAAGAAAAAGAGACTGGTCGTCATGATCGATGAATTTTCGGATATTGAAAAATACGACGGCCGCACTATAGAAAAAGCCATGCGGTCGGAAATACAGAAGCATTCCCATATCGGCTACATTTTCTCAGGCTCTGAACAATCCATGATGTTGGCCATGATTCAAGACAAAACACGGCCTTTTTATAAACTGGGTCGAATCATGGAATTGGGGCCTATAAAGCGAGAATCCTACAGCCGCTTCATTCTGGGATGGCTTGAAAAAGGGGGTTATGCGATCCGCAATGAAGATCTGGAAGGGATTTTTGCCTTGGGAAAAGACGTTCCGTACAACATTCAGAGGCTTTGCAACACCATGTGGGAAACCGCAGTTGAATCCAAGGCAATAACTGCCGATGTGATACAAAGCCTCCCGCTGATCATTGCCAGACAGGACTCGCCTCATTATGAAATGATCTGGCAGTCTGCAACAAAATCCCAGAAGAATCTTCTGATTGCTTTGAGCGACGATCCTCATGGGTTGGTTTTTTCAAGGGATTTTCAGATGTCTCATGGCGTCGGGCCTTCATCATCCATTAAGGCATCCCTGGATTCCCTGTTGAAAAAGGGAATCCTTGCCAGGGCCCTTGACAATCGATATATTTTTGTTGACGAATTCATGCCTTTCTGGATCAAGGATATTCGGAAAGGTAAAGGAAAATTCAACTAAACAAATAATATAGGGACGGGGACGTGGGTACGTTCTCACCCGGGCGTATTCATACATTGGGGGACCTAAATTTAGTAATGAACATCGAACATCGAACGTCCAACATCGAATGTTGAATGGGAAAA
>JAGGRV010000145.1 GCA_021159445.1 Deltaproteobacteria bacterium
GTTTCGGACACGTATTGATCGTTACGCCTTCATACCATGACTATGAGCGAGCTTCCTTGCTATCGGGTACCAGGGTAGAAAGGTATCCGCTTTCACCTGAAGAAAAGTTTTCCTCACCCGGTTTGGACAGGCTGGTACAGGCGCTCAAGAATGTGGATGCCATGTGGATGGGACGGCCCAACAATCCCACTGGCATGCTGGTTCCAAAGGAGCTTGTCCTGGAGCTTGCCGGGATGTTTCCTCAGAAATGGTTTATTATCGATGAGGCATTCATACAGTTTGTGGACAGGTGGGAAGAACAAAGCCTTCTTTTGGAAGATCCAAGACCGAATATCCTTATTATCCATTCGCTCACGAAGTTTTATGCCTTTGCTGGACTCAGGCTGGGGGGCGTTGCGGGGTCTGTTGGGGCCATTTCGCGCTTAAGGCAGGCAAAGGAGCCATGGACCGTCAATGGAGTGGCGGAGAAAATCGCGCCGCTGCTCCTTGCATGCGCCGGTTACGAGCAGGAGACCCGTTCTTTGGTGGCAAAGGAATACAAGAAAATCTTTCAGAAGCTTGAATTGATGGATGGAATTACTCCATTCCCCTCAACTGCAAATTTTCTCCTCTGCCAGTGGTACAAAACCAAGGACCTGGATGATCTGATGCGCCACCTTCTCTCCAGGGGTGCATATATTCGGGACTGTCGGAACTTTTCTGGCCTTGAAGAAGGCTTCTTTCGCGTGGGTTTTAGGACTTCCAGGGAAAACGACCTGCTGCTTTCGTTACTTTCCTCTATCTAGAAGAGATCTCTTTGGAGACTATGATCGGGCATGATTGAACTGGCAGGTATAATCTTTTTCGGTTTTCTGTTTGATGTGTTCTTTGGGGATCCGCACTATAGATACCACCCCATCAGAATCATTGGCCAATGCATCACACTTTCCGAGAAGGCCCTGCGACACTTGGGTTTGAACGGGAAGGCAGGCGGCTTCCTTTTGGTGTTGACGACGCAAATCGGTTCCCTATTCTGCTATCTTACGGCAAGCTTGTTTCTCCATCGTCTGTACCGGCCATTCGGCATGGCTTTTGACCTTTTCATCTGCTATTCGTGTCTCGCCCTGAAAGATCTCATCGTCCACATCAAGCCGGTGATTCATGCACTGGAAACAGGAGATCTGCCTGAAGCGCGAAAGAGGATAGCACTGGTCGTAGGCCGCAATGTTCGGTCTTTGGATGATAAAGGGGTGAGCAGGGCCGCTGTGGAAACGCTGGCCGAAAATTTTGTGGATGGTCTTCTTTCCCCAGTCTTTTGGTATCTGTTGGGAGGAATCCTTGCATGTATTCTTGGCTTATCTCCGGTAATAACGGCTTTGAGCTTTATGCTTGCTTTCAAAGTGGGAAGTACGTTGGATTCTATGGTGGGGTATAAGAGCCCGCGATTCATTGACTTTGGCTGGGCAAGTGCAAAACTGGATGATATGATGAATTTTATCCCCGCACGTTTATCCCTCATCATCCTTTTTTTCGGGGCTTGGATTAGCGGTCTTCATCCGTTGGATGGTCTAAGAGTGGGATTGAGAGACAGATTGAAACACGACTCCCCTAATGCCGCGCATGCGGAAAGTTTCTTCGCCGGGTCCCTCGGCGTTCGCCTTTGTGGACCCATCATGTATCCTGGCGGACTGAAAAACAAGCCCTGGCTGGGTCATGGAAACAGTGATCCCGGGCCGGAAGACATTAGCAAAGCAGCCCTTCTTGTTAAGCGGTCGGCCTGGTTTGCGTTACTCTTGTCCATCTCGGCGTTGCTTTTCCTTGAGTA
>JAGGRV010000304.1 GCA_021159445.1 Deltaproteobacteria bacterium
CTACTCCTTTTTAATGCTAATGGCTAACCGCTAACGGCTAACCGCACAGATCCAAAAATCTTTCGTCGACGCCCTGCTGCGCATGGTTGCTTGAATCTACATGGTATAATTTCGGTGAAACTTTAGTTAAACAACGAAACCGAGGAATAGCATGACTGCACCTTCTGTTGCTTCGTTCAATCCGAATCCGAAATGGCCGAGCGGATATGTCCAAATCTCAGGAATCAGGGGATAGAGGAAAGCAATATCCCGCATTTCTTACGATGGGTCCGCTAAAGGCTAAGGCTCCTTGCGATTGATTTTGAACTTATCAAAGTCGCGATCATAGCTGTAAAGGATATTTTGTCTGTCTCCTTCTAAACAGGCAACCAGATAACAATCTACAATATCCAGTTTGCTATCATGCCAGAGTTCCATCATACGCCTAACGATTTTTTTCTCTTTAACAGTAATTCCTTTATATTTCAGGATGCTCAGCATCCCGGTTGCTATATCTTCTCTGGGAACAGAGTAAAAACTTCCTAGAACAAATATTACCTGGAACAAAACAATCAATTTCAATTCAACCCGCAAATCTCCCCGTTCCAGTGATTCAAACAAGGTATATACCCCTCGGAACTTTTTGGTTTTGTCCGATGTTAGAAAGCGAATCAAAATATTGGTATCCAATAGCGCCGTCATTTTTCCCGGCCCCTGATAAATCCTGCTTCCGTTGCCTCATTGATATCAGCTTTCTCAAGTTTTGGCTTTCCTTTTGCGTATTTACCAAACATTCCAAATAAGGAATCGGTCAAAGATTTCCCTCTTTTTTTGGGGAGCATAGATTTTATCAGGATGCCGTTGGCTTTGGGAATTACATCAACATGATCTCCAATCTCAATATGGTATTTTTTTCTTAAAGCAACAGGAATGACAATTTGCCCTTTAGGAAAGACTTTCCTTTTTACAGATACTTTTGAAGTTGCGCCCATGCTTCTTCTCCATTGCGAACAGGTTATACCAAATATTTTAATAAAGTATAACCAAATGTCAAGTAGAGCGGACGTAACCGATAGCCAAACAGCCGCCCCCGCCTCTTGCGGTTGCGGGCAGTGAATCCACTTCTTGCCAACTTGCCTGCCAGACTCTGGCAAGGATCATCTTAGCTATCCTTTGTTCTCTCTTGATGGTGACAGTCTCCGGTCCAAGATTAATAAGTCCGATCACGAGCTGCCAGCAAAAGAACTTGCCGACTCCTCATACCTTCCGGTCTCTCCATCCAGGGTCGGCCCCAGACAGACCAAGGCAGAGCCCCTCTTTAAACACTGTGTTGCCATCTGCTTTAAGGAATGTGGGGGACGTTGCCAATTCATACAACATATTTCACTGGCAGGACATTTTCATGGCTTCCGTGTCCAAATCCCCTATTTTATAAAAATTGAATGTGGCTCAATTCCACGTGCCATAAGGAACGGGAGATAAATAAGTTCAGGACTCTTGATCCGGTATAAATCATTTCTGCTCAAATCTGCTGTAATATCAAACCATTTGAGCTAATAGTTGTTTTTCGAGACTGGAAAGTTCAGGTGACACCTCCCAGGGATTTAGGTGTCAGGAATAATTCCGGTCATAATTCAAAAATCCTTATTAATCGGGAAGTTAGATGTTTTTGTGAAAAGTTTTCCTGACACCAAATCCCGAAATGGAAGGAAAATGAGCCTCGGAAGGTGTCACTTTAATTTCCTGAGGTAAGGAGTTCTGAAGTTGAACAAAAATTAATAGGATTTTTTGTTGTATTCAAGGCGCGAGGAGCGA
>JAGGRV010000189.1 GCA_021159445.1 Deltaproteobacteria bacterium
AAAACCCGATTTTCATGTGGCCATTTATTACAGCATTGCCGCCGATAATGTTTTTTGACAATTAACTCGTCAGTCATAAGTTTCTCAAGAAAAGACAGGTACACCTCTCCTGTATTGCAACAAAAAAGCAAGAAAAACAGTCGGGCTTACAAGCTTGTAGCAGCGCTGTTTTGAGACTTGGCAGTTGGAGAAGATCGTTGAGAAGGAAATTTTTGTCCGAAATACCGCTCACGAATTTCTCGCATTATCGCTCTGGGCGCGGAAGTGAGAAAATCTCTGAGAATCAAACGGGCGAGCACATGCTTGACTGTCCTCTCCGAGGGAAGCTCTCGAGATCGGGTACGCAAAAAGCCGTCATAGCAATTCCAAATAGAATTGGTGTGCTTGAGCGCAATCATTTCTAACAGACCCAGAGAAATGGCGCCCAGCATCACAAATCGCTCACAGGCCTCCCAGCACACTTCAACATTATGGAGAGCCTGTGGTGAAGGTTTTTTCAGGTCTTTGTTTTTCTTTGGCTTGCGTGAGTGACGCGGCATTAGCTTTGACCAGAATCGATACCGGAAAGCACTGATCAAATTCTTCAGCATGTCAAACATTATTTCAACGCGTGTCCTAGCACAATATAGTTCAAGTGCTATTACGGGATCCTGATTTAAATCACTACACATTAAAACTATAGGACCGCGGCTGGTAACGGCAAGAACAAAACGGATCATACGACCTGTGGGCTTCCATAACAGATTTATAGCCATAAAGGAAACATCTTCGACTTTTCCATAAATCGTGCACTGTATTTTTGAAAACAAGTGTATATGGTCGAAGAGTTCCATTAATGTTACCTTTATTCCATACTTTAGAGGTCGGCCTGGCTTTTTCTCTTCAGGTTTTTCGACTTCAAAGTAAGCCACGTAATTCTTTTTTGCCCTGATGACCAACATTACCAGGGGCTGTTTAAGCTCAATAGACCATAGAGAATGAGCCAGATTGAAAACAGCGGCGCTTGGAAAAAAAAGCGTCAAGGACAAGGACAGACGGCAGATTGTGTCTTATGGCAAAATCAAGTGCCATCTGAACAATTCGCGTGCCCAGGGTTTCAACATTTTCTTCCTTGTTGTTTTCTTGACCTATATGAATTAAGCCCTGATGAATGCTCAGGGCTAATGGCAGACCAAAAGGAGCAGAGAGTGAACCGATCAGCAAGCTAATCGCTCCCCAGCAATGTCCTCGAAAATAGGAAGGTTTGCTTTGGGTTTCGGATTCCTGATGTAGGGTAACAACACCAGGCATCCGACGACCGTCTTTTGGGACATACGTGTGATCTCCAAGCAGTACAGCGCGTCCCTCAATCATGACCGTCTCGTTTTGTGCCAGGACAAAAGTGCTCCATTGGCAGATAAGCCCACCAATGGACCATGCGCTGGAATGAAAGAAGTGGACAAACATGTGATAGCCGCTTTCACCAAGCCCCCAAAATCGGCAAAATGAAGTAATGCCGATAATTTCAGGAGCGCTGAGAAATCCGAGGATAACCATTGAGAATACAAACCAGGTACTGTTATGGGAGAAGACTCCACGGAACGAACCTATTGCCATATAAATATAGCTCAGCATATAAGATCTCCTTTCTTGACCCTCATGGGGCCACAAACATTAGCCTAGGAGATCTATATCCCTTCTTACTGATTTCGTCTACCCCAGATACAGCTATTTGTTGATTTTTTTAGGCTCAAGGTGTTTTTTGCTGTGAGGTCAAGTGAGATACGTTGGGAAAACTTATGACTGTCGAGT
>JAGGRV010000450.1 GCA_021159445.1 Deltaproteobacteria bacterium
ACTATCCAATGGATTTCCGCCTTCGCGGAAATCCATTGACTGTTACCCAGACTTATTGAGAAGTTACATTTCAAATTTCCAGTTTCGGCATCGGCATTCAATTCTTCTCACCGCCAAGTCGTTCGCTTCCAGGCGGTGAAAAGAACAGTCTTCTCTTGGAGGGTCACTCATTGGCTTGGTATTATTTATATACCCATAAAATATCCCTATTTTTATACCCTTGACATTGGTACCACATCATGACAGAATAAACAAAAAAATAAGAGGTGCAATATGCTGGACTCAAACCAAAGTTCAGATTGACCCAAAAGATTATGAATTCATCAAGAAGGTCTATAAGGATTTACATTATAAAAGCCTAAGCGAGTATATGCGAGAGGCTGTCAACGCCAAGGTCAGAGAAGATCGCAAAAGGCTTCGGGAACTTAAAAGGGTGGCAGCCATGGAGATGATCGGCAGAGCAGCATACGATAACCTTTTTGAATCGATAGAAGGGGAAGATTTTGAAAACCGGTGAAATCTATTGGGTAAATCTTGATCCAACTATTGGGGATGAAATCAAGAAAAGACGGCCTGTAGTCGTCTTGAACGGTGGTCATGACAAGCATCTCAAACTTGCCATTGTTGTACCTATCACCGCATGGAACCTGTACTGGGAGGAAAACCCGTTTTTTGTTTCTCTGGAACCCAGCTCAAAGAATGGTCTTCAGAAAAAATCGGTAGTTGAACTGTTTTCAGATTCGGGCCATTAGCCATAAGAGATTTGCAGAAAAAATCGGAAAGATTTCAAACGAAGAAATTCATCTCATAAAAAGTTCAATTGCCCTGATTCTCGACATTGAGCCGGAACACTGCGAGTTAGAGGATCAGGCATGCCAGTAGGTTTTTAAAGACAATCAATCCTTGTTACTTTCATCACCTAATCGATGTAGAAAGGAAATCTTATGGATCCTGAAAAAATCATGGAAGACTTACT
Organism: Deltaproteobacteria bacterium; assembly: GCA_021159445.1. Lineage (GTDB taxonomy): Bacteria > Desulfobacterota > Dissulfuribacteria > Dissulfuribacterales > UBA3076 > UBA3076. The sequence goes on from JAGGRV010000450.1 coordinate 977, forward strand.
GAAAGAGTTGACTACTACCTTAAAAGTAATGTCAAAAGCCAAAACAATAGAAGAAAAGATGCAATATAGTAAAATAATAAAGAATTTATGCGACTCATTGGGTGTTTTTCTAAATTTGGCTAACGATATGATGGGTCTAGATTTTGAAGAATAATTTTAGGCTCGGAAAGCTCTAAAGCCAAGGCTCCATTAATCAACCGACTGAGAACCCCTTGTCTTATAGACGATACGGAAACCTTCCACCGGTCGTCTTGGTTTCTGCGCACAGTTAAAGTTGCGTGAGCAGTCATGGCGGTTGCACTTCAGCCTTGCACATGCGCAGCACATGTGCTATATTTTGTTTACAAGTTACCTTTCAACATAAAAAAATACGGGGGGGTTATAATGAGCACACCAGCACGGCAAGAGACAATGCTAAGAAAGCCAATCCTTATGCCGCCTGGCATGATAAAAAAGGTGGATAAGATTGCAAAAAACAAAAAAGTTTCCTTTGCAAAGGTCGTGAGGGAGGCTGTCAACGCTTTTGATGATGAGGCTTCAAGGGATGATGATGTGATTTTGGAGGCGTTAGCGGACACCATGACAAAGACAACGCAAGAGGTCCTTGGAAAAATAAAGGAACTTGAAAAAAGATTTGACGATACCCATGCCATCTGGAGGCTCAATAATGGGTATCAGCAAAAAAGTTATGGAGGCTCTGAGGGCTGGAATACTCTTTAAATGAAAGATTAGCCACCCTTATTGACAAGGTAAATCGTATTGATGCAGACATGCGCCGGATGAACGACAGGCTTATTTGTCTGGAAACTA
>JAGGRV010000563.1 GCA_021159445.1 Deltaproteobacteria bacterium
CGCGGTTGAAACCCTGCAAAAGCCTATCGGCTGCCAGGGAGTGTGAACGGTTACCTTCTAAGGCCTCTATTAAAAAGGCATAAAAATTCAATAGATACGGTAGCCGAATCTTCATAAAGGCTCATGTTGCTAAAATTCCTGTTTTTCATTTACAATAAGCATACCTTTCAGTCCACTCAGCCTTGGAATATCCGGACCATAAACGCCAGCATCCATGAGTCCAATTTCATATATACCCCTTATTTACAAGTTGCAAGAGCTATTCAGGCAAAAGAACAGAGCCTAACGTTCAGATATCAAGAAAACTCGGGAATCTTAATCAATGCTCTTGACAGAAACCGAATTAATGTAAATATTATGAGCATACGATAATAACCAAAAAAGGAGGTGAAAAATATGCCTAGAATGGATGGAACAGGACCCGCCGGAACAGGTGTTCCAGGTAGAGGACTTGGTCCTTGCGGTAAAGGAGCACAGGCCCAACCCGGAAGATTTGCCTCCGCACAAGACAATTTTAGAGGCCTTGGACGCGGTGGTGGCGGCTTTGGTCGGGGTCGTCGACAGAGGCGCAGAATTTCTTCTGCAAGTTTTTCTGGTAATAATCCAGGCAACAATTAATCTCAACACAGGTAAGCGTTCACAGGGCACCGCATCTGCTTTGTTGCCGGGCGCTTGAAATACAGGGAGTACGTCTGCGTACCCGTACGCCTCGCATCTGCAGCACCATGTGAACGCTTACAGTTCGGTGGGTTATTACTCATTACCAGCATATTATTAAATTATGTACAAATATCTTTTTGGCCCCGTACCATCGCGGCGTTTAGGAATGTCTTTGGGCATTGATCTTGTTCCTCATAAAATATGTTCGCTCGATTGTATTTATTGTGAATGCGGTTGTACTACAAATTTAACTTTAAAAAGAAAAGAATATGTTCCTTATAATGATATAGTAAGGGAACTAGATAATTATTTTAGTAATAATACTAATCCGGATTATATTACTTTTTCCGGTTCGGGAGAGCCTACCCTTAATTCACGCATAGGCGATATTTTACAATTTATCAAATTGAAAAAACCAGATATTCCGGTTGCCGTTTTGACAAACGGGACCTTATTTTATCAAAAACAGCTAAGAACAGAATTGTTTAATGCAGATCTTGTGTTGCCATCATTAGATGCTGCATCAGAGCTATCTTTCCGAAAGATAAACAGGCCATTTCATAATCTTAATATTCAGAAGTACATACAAGGTCTTCAAGACTTTAGAAATGAGTATAAAGATAAGATATGGCTCGAAGTTCTTATTATCCCTGGTTATAATGACAGCAATGCAGATTTAAAATTACTTAAACAAGCGTTTGATAAAATTCAACCCGAAATCATACAATTAAATACACTTGACAGGCCGGGAGCTATGTCTGATATTCGAGCAGCGACCAGAACAGAATTACAACAAATAGTAGATTACTGGCAACTTGATAATGTGGAAATTATTGCCTCTGCTTCTAAACGGAAAGATATTAAGTCCTATCGAAAAGATATACAAACTGCGATTTTGGAAACAATATATAGAAGACCGTGCACTCTTAACGATCTTGTAAAAATTCTTGGATCACATATTAATGAAATTAATAAATATCTTGATATATTGGAGGCAGACAATAAAATTGAATCTGCTCGTCAGGAAAGAGGTTTATTTTATAAAATTAAACATAAATAACCAAATGAGCCGTAATTATTCACTTTCCCCCCTGACAGCCAACAGCCTTTTTCAGGTTTCAAAG
>JAGGRV010000392.1 GCA_021159445.1 Deltaproteobacteria bacterium
CTGAAGTTCCCTTTTCTAAAAAGCACAAATATCCTGTAAATACATACTGTTACAATTCAATTTGGTGTGAACCTACTGACTACACTCGTATCGTCTGGAGCAAATCAAATGCTTTCTGCTGCTTGGGGTTACGTCTGGTGATCATCGTAAAAGTGGCCGATGTATCTCTACCGCCTGAGCAGCGGCAAGTGGCACGGACAATTGCACCAAGATGGCCGAGAAGGCTGCGGAAGGAGTGAACTCTTGAGCCATCGTCGAGTCGCTTGGTCCTTATTTTTTTCATCGCAGAATCAGAGCGTTTTGCAGGGGCAACCGGATCATGCAGGTCTTTGGCTTTTTGATCTTCGTCGGCATAAAGGAGTGGCCTCCATGCTTCCATCATATGCCACTGCACATAGTAAGCGAGCATGCACAAAAATATGTGAGCCCGAACGCGGTCTTCGAGGCGGTGGCGAATGGGACGTACCATGAGATCTATGGTCTTGAAGGAACGAAACGCTCTTTCGGCTTGGCTGAGTAATTTATAGCTGCGCACAGTCTCGTCTGCATCCATTTTCTCTTTGGACAAGCTGGTACGTATGATGTATATGCCATCGAGTGCGGCCTCTTTTTTGACCTTGTCTCGATTGATTCCAAAGCTGAAATCGTTGTCGCGAATGTCGAGATCGAAATGCTTGCTAACCTTATACTTGTTGATAACTTTGCCGACACGCACACCAATCTTGTCCTGTCCGTGCAACTGGCCCTTGTCGATCTTCTGGCTGAGCTTTGCCAATTGCTTGGCGATAGATTCAATGTGACCTCGGCTTCTTTTAAGACGCTTTTCGATTAACTCTTGATTGTCCTTGCTCTTTGACGTTACTTCTGCAATGAGCGCCTCTTTATTGACTTTATATTTGAACCCGTCTTCGCGGATATTGAAATCAAAGTGTTTTCCAATTTTGTACTTTTTCAGTATTCCGCGCACCCGTGTGTCAATCTCTTTTTTTCCGCTCAACCGCCCTCGCCAAACCATGCCCCTGACTTTATTCAGTTCCTTGACGGTGGCCTGAAGCAGACTCTCTCGCTTTATTGCTCGCAGGTGAGCAAGTTCCGTGTTTCGGCAAGCGACCAGGCGTTCGCCCGGAAAATCCGGATGCTTTAGTTCAAAGAGGTTACGCTCATCAAAAAGTCCCATTTGGATGGCACCGTTGGTAACGAGCTTTTTGATTGCCTCGGGACGAAGCGCACCAATCCAGTCAACGTCATCGATATCATGTAATACATCGACTTGTTTCTGGGTCAACATCCCGCGATCGCCAACCATCACAAACTGCTTGATACCAAACGCATCCCGCATTTTCTCAACCTGCGGCATAAGCGTCTTCGGGTCACCCGTGTTGCCTTCAAAAACTGACACCGTTACAGGGATGCCCTTTCGATTTGTAAGCAGTCCATAGTTGACCTGAAGCTTACCCTTCTTCCCGTCGCGGTTGTGTCCCAGAGCAGCAAGCGGGCATGTCTTGCCTTCAAAATAGCTCGACGTCAGGTCGTACAGCGCCAGAGCATTGTTCTCAAGATGGCGGCTTGCCAACTTGTTTTCAATGCTGTCCTGACGTTCCAACAGCCAATCCATAGCATCATAAAGATCGTCTTCATCAGCATCACTGACGTCCAGTATCTCAGGCAGTGTCGTATCCGCCCACCAGACCGTAGTTGCCAGTTTTGATTTGGGCTCAAGGATACGGGCCGTAACCATGGCAACAACTAAATCTCTCCAGCGTGAACGCCTCGAACAGATAAG
>JAGGRV010000349.1 GCA_021159445.1 Deltaproteobacteria bacterium
ACAGGGCACCGCATCTGCTTTGTTGTCGGGCACTTGAAGTACAGGGAGTACGTCTACATACCCTCCGCCTCGCATCTGCAGCACACTGTAAACGCTTACAGTTCGGTGGATTGCGGTAAAACGGGCGTTGTAATCCCGTGAACGGTTACAAAATTCTATAGGATATGACTATGAAAGGAATAATCCTGGCCGGGGGTTCAGGAACGCGCCTGTACCCAATTACCCGCGTAGTAAGTAAACAACTTATGCCTGTTTATGATAAGCCAATGATATATTATCCATTATCAGTGCTGATGCTGGCAGGTATACGTGAGATACTGATTATATCCACCCCTGAGGATTTGCCCAGGTTCAAAGAACTTCTTCATGATGGTTCACAATGCGGCCTTTCCATCTCTTATGCAGGACAACCGCGCCCTGAGGGATTGGCTCAGGCCTTTATTATTGGAAAGCCATTTATAGGCGGTGATAAAGTAGCACTTGTCCTTGGGGACAACATATTTTTTGGACATGGGCTTCCAGACACACTCAGGAGATGCAGTAACCTGGAAAAAGGCGGTATTATCTTCGGGTATTTGGTGCGTGATCCTGAGCGTTACGGGGTGGTTGAATTTGATCAACAGGGAAATGTTATTGGGATCGAGGAAAAGCCGGCAAAGCCCAAATCCAAATACGCTGTTCCCGGACTCTATTTTTATGACAACGACGTTGTGAAAGTAGCAGAAGGCCTTAAACCCTCAGCCCGCGGAGAGCTTGAAATCACTGATATCAATTTGGAATACTTGCGGCGTAGCCAGCTTCGAGTAGAACTTCTGGGGCGGGGATTTGCCTGGCTTGATACCGGGACACATGAGTCCCTCCTGCAGGCCAATGATTTTGTACAGGCCATTCAGGAACGACAAGGGCTCAAAATTGCGTGTATTGAAGAGATTGCATTTCGTCTTGGCTATATAGATCAAGGACAACTCAGAAACCTCGCCAAAGATATGTTGAAAAATAATTACGGCAAGTACCTGATGGAGATCCTTTCAGAGGAAAAAGCCGATGAAATTTACTAAGACAGCCCTTCTTGATGTTTTTCTGATTGAGCCGGATGTATTTAAAGACACCCGTGGTTTTTTCATGGAAACTTACAATCAGAGAAAATATGCAGAGGTGGGAATAGACCAGGTGTTTGTTCAGGACAACTATTCTCACTCCAGGTATGGCATCCTTCGAGGACTTCACTACCAACTCAAAAATGCTCAGGGGAAATTGGTATTTGTAATAACAGGGGAAATATTTGATATTGTTGTGGATATACGAATTGGCTCACCTAGGTTCGGACAGTGGTTTGGCACCCATCTTTCAGCAGATAACAGGCGACAGATTTTTGTGCCGGAGGGTTATGCCCATGGGTTCATCGTACTGAGTGAAAGCGTTGATGTTATATACAAATGTACTGATTTCTATACTACTGGGGATGAGTACGGAATTTTTTGGGCAGACCCAACCATCGGTATCGATTGGCCGATAAAAAATCCGGTCCTTTCGGACAAGGATAGCAAAAATCCAAAATTGAAAGAGATCCCAGAGGAACTTCTGCCCGCATTCCATTCATAGTCAAATAAAGAACGAATGCGGATAAATTGTCTGTGTGTGTCCGTGTGTGGGTCTGTGGCTAATTCAAAAAGTATTTTCACGGTAAAAAAAGGCCGTTTCTCCTCAGAAAAACGGCCTTTATTATTTCTGGCTCCCCGAGACGGACTCGAACCGCCAACCTAGTGGTTAACAGCCACC
>JAGGRV010000136.1 GCA_021159445.1 Deltaproteobacteria bacterium
GAAGAAGACGGCAAAAAAGACGTTAATTTGTTCAAGTTATTTATTGTACGTTCCCTAGTTGTTATTTTGAAAATCTCATGCTACACGATACCTGTCTTTTCATAGCAAAGCACAGATTGTACTTGGTGTCGTGTAATATGCAAAAATCCAGAAACATGATTCCGCTCAAAAAGCCCGGTATGCAAGGCGCGAAATTTTCCGGAAATGAGATGTACTTAGCGTACGTCGCAGTGAGTGGAAAATTGAAGCAACGCCGCAGATTGGGTTTTTTGAGTGGAATCATATATGGTTTTCCATTTGCCATTGCTTTAGCCCTTCTTGCGTACGCTTGTCTGTCTGGTTGCGCTGGAAAACCGAAAAAGCCACCTGGTGTACAACCCAGTACCAGTATCGCAACTGGAGATATATTAGATGCCATAACCTTACAGGCAACTCAGCTCACAAGCCTTAAGGCCAGGATAAAATTGAAGCTCACAATTCATGATCAAGCTCAGCCTGAAATCAAAGGCCAGCTTATGTGGACAAGGACACATGAAGGGAAGCTTGCCAGGGTGACAGGTCATGGTCCCTTTGGATTAACTATCTTTGATTGCCTGGTTACGGAAAAAGCATTTTATCTCTTCATACCATCGCATAACGCAGTATATGTTACCAGTATTAATGACAAGTTTAGAAATGGCAAGAAGATATCGTCCCTTATTAACGAGGCATCCTTCCTATTAAATCCATGGAATGTGGTTGAGACGCAAAATGTTGAAGTGGCTCCATGTAAGAAGGAAAGAGACTTTAAAGATTATGGAAAGCCAGTTTGTATTAGCTTTTTTCATCAAGGAGGGCCTGGATGGGCAGAGTTCGACAGACATACGCTGTCACCGATCTCTTTAGAGAATCCCGAACTCCAAGTTTTATACGATGACCCCGTATTGCTGGGAGATGGCGCCCCTTATCCAAGCAAAATCTGGATAAAACTAAAGAAACTGCATCTGGAAATGAAAATCGCTCTCAAAGACATTCAACCAGGTTCATTGACACCGAAAGACCCGGTATTTGACCCAACACCATACTTCAATCAACCCTTACGACCTCTCATGCTACTGCTAGACTCACTCCGTTAATCTATATAGTGCCTGAACGCAAACGGAAACCCCAAATTTTATTTTCACGGTAAACGTTCATGACGGGGACTTTCGTCACCCCCGAAGATGAAAATTTGCCACCCGCTCGCTGTGCTCTCTCGACACACACGGACACATACATACATTTTGCCCAGCCGGCATGGCAGGGCAAAAATAATACGCGCCCAAGGAACTCCGACAATTTATCCGCTGGTGTGTTCACCAGTGGATAAGGTCTTTTGTCTGTATTCGTCTGTGTGTGTCCGTATGTGTCTGCCTGCCCTGTAGCTCCGGTAGATGGTACTGAGGTAGCTAATAAATGTACTTTCACGCTAAATACCTGAATAGTTACTAAAAAAGTACAGGTGATTATTGCTATCAACTTGATTTACATCATATCAACTATATATGTATAGTAACTTTACACAAATAAGGGACCTTCCTTCACGTTCAAAATACCCTGGCAACCTATTCCGCACAAAATTATATTGATAAATCAATATATTATATTCATTACCGCCGCATTTTTCATTATGGCACATTATTCGCTTAGGAACGGGAGATAAATAAGTTGAACAAAAATTAATAGGATTTTTTGTTGTATTCAAGGCGCGAGGAGCGAGCATAACGGGTTATGTGATC
>JAGGRV010000525.1 GCA_021159445.1 Deltaproteobacteria bacterium
CCAAGTCCCGAAGGACACGGCAATCCCTCTGTGTCTCTTCTTTGTCATTCTGATGGAGCATTAACGACAGAAGAATCCCACTTTTTGTTCCCTCTGTCTTTGCGAAGCAACGTAGTGGCTACGGCAATCTCTCTTTGTTTGTCATCGTATATACTACTCCAGGTTGTGAGGAAACATATCTTTGACTATACTTCGTATGTATGGTTGAAGATATGAGGGAAAGTGAGTAAGTTTGTTTCTGTCATTGGTTCATAGAAACCGTCCGGAATGTTAAACCCACTTTCCCTGTTCCCTTAAACCTGTACAAGTACGTTAGGCAAAAAGCCTGTATCACGATGATAGGTACAGGGAACATCTCATATCACAACCAAATCTATTAAATTATAGGAGGCATTTGCAATGCTGTCAATAGGAATTGACATTTCAAAGAAGAAAGTAGATGTAGCAGTGTACAATGGCACAGACTATGTGTTCAGGACTTATGAGAACAGTGTAAAAGGTGCAAAGGAAATGATTAAAGAAGTAAAAAAGATGAAATCAAACGAAGGATCCGGTAAGGAGGGAAAAAGCAGGATAAAAAAACAGGAAAGTGGGGATAGAAAACAAAAAGAAGCAAAGTCAGAACTCTATTTTGTTATGGAAGCAACAGGCACGTATCATTTAACGTATGCTAATACCCTACATGAAAAAGAATACAATGCATACGTAATAAACCCTCTTATCATAAAGAGATACGGGGAAGAGAAATTGAGAAGAGCAAAAACAGATAAGGCAGATGCGAAACTCATAGCAGAGTTTGGATATCATAACATCATTAATACTGTCAGTAATGTTGATTCAGGTTCCCCTGGTTCTTTACCTGTTTCACCATACCTTTTCAAGCCTAACAGTAAAACATCCATAAAGATTAAACTAATGCTAAGGGCAATTGACCAGCTCTATGTATTGAAGAACAGAAATACAAATCATATGGAAGCATTGAAACAGTATAAAAAGGGATACAGCAAAGAACCAATTGAAATATTTAAGAGTTTAAACAAAGGGATTGACGAAAAGATAAAGAAACTTGAGAAAGAGATAAAGAAACTGATAATGAATACAGAGTATAAAGAGATATACAAAAGGGTTACCAGTATCCCCGGCATAGGTAAAAGAACAGGCAGTGCTCTAATAGGATACTTTGATACATTTGATAACTTTGAGAATGCAAAACAGATAGCAGCATACATAGGATTAAATCCCGGTGTAAAACAATCCGGAAAGAGCGTAAAGAAAAAAGGAAAGATATCAAGGATAGGTAATTCATATCTCAGAAAGCTCTTCTATATGGATGCATTATCTGCATCACGTTTCAATACCCAGTGCAAAGCACTGAGTGAAAGATTATCATTGAAAGGGAAAGATAAACATCAGATCTTTACAGCTGTAGGGCATAAACTGTTAAGGCAAGCATTTGCAGTAGTTAAATATGAAAGAGTATATGATCCAACGTATTGATAGCCTGCATTCAATAATAACATTATCAGTTGCAGAACTTTTTAACACCAATATGCTATGTATTACTTTATATACCAGTGCCTATCCAATACCTAAAATATACAACAAAGTTAATATTCATCACTATTTAGGAGGTTTATGAAAAGAGTTAAACTTTTCTTTTGAGGGGTATTGACACAACACAGTACATTCCGGACTTGGTCCGGAGTCTGATCTTTTGTTCCTCCCCATTCCATAAATTCAACAGTTATCTTCAGCA
>JAGGRV010000007.1 GCA_021159445.1 Deltaproteobacteria bacterium
TTGATTACTTCCGTGAAATCACTTATGAATTTCTTTGAAAAGACTAATTTTGGTGATAAGTTTAGAGTTTTTTCAAAATATTCTTTTGATTGCTGATATATCTCTAGGCTCTTATAACAATTGGCTATATCACATGAAATCTGGGGAATATCTTTATACTGAGGATCAATTTCTATAGATTTTTTAAAATACCCAATGGCATCCCTATAATTTCCTAAATCCATGCATATCTTTGCCATATAAAAATAAGGATTTAGCCTTGTGCTGGGACGATTAAGCCTTGCCCCCGGGATTGTAACTGCTACAGCGGGTATTTGAAATTCAGGATAAGTCGTATTAGTTACAATTACTTCCAGGTTATCCTGTTTAATCAGATTTACGGCCTTCTCTATTTCTACTCTAAAATCTTCATGTTTGTAAGTAGATATCTTATTAAAAGGGATAGTTTCTTTGTTTTCTATTAAATATGAAGCATTCTCTAAAGTCTTAAAATATGGAAAGCAATAAGTAGGTCCCCCTGGCTTTTTATGTCTATTTTCTTTATAAATAATCTGTGCCCTATGTTGAGCCAGCTCAGTCAGGGCACGAATTAAGGCAAAATCACGATTCAGATGTGCGCCTGCCGCATTATATATTCTGACTGTATTTGTTGGTGGATTTGAATCATAAGCAAGGACACTTACAGTTGGTATATTTAATCCTAAGGAGAAATCCTTGATATATAGTTCAATACCTGCATCAAAGAATTTATCTATCAATGACTTTGCGATATGGTAATTAATGGAAGATATATCAAGAGAGGGTGTAGACAACTTCCCTTCTATTACTCTTGAAATATTATGCCTTTCTATTACCTCTCCTATTGCCTGAAGTATTGCCTCTTGTATTGTATTTCCACTAGCAAATCCTGTAGTGCCATAGATAAGATAAAACCAGTATAGCGGAAAAAGAATAGGTTTGTTATGCGTTAAAGAAAAGGCTTCTATCCAGGGAAGGGGTACCTTTCTTAAATCTTCTAATATCTCATCTGTTTGATAAATAGATGGTAAAGGTAAAAATAAGCTTAATGGATCTAATGCATTTTCTTTTAAGTTCTCATAGCTGGAGATGATAAAAGGTTCTCTTTCTTTTATAAACCACTCGCAACTATAGCGTTCAATAGCCTCCATTAATGCGCTGGCCTTTGCCTGCTCTATAGATACACCTTTCCCGCAACTGTCACCTATTCCCAAGTTTGACTCAATCTCACAAACAAAGGCCGGTATACCTATTTTATCAAATTCGTCAATGCGTGAAATAGTGCTTAGACTGAACAACTCTTTTTGTTTCAGCCTATTCAATGCGGTCTTCACAGTCTCTTTTGGAATGAGGGCCTTGTCTTGGCCAAATGTATAATGTTTAAGACAAGAATGTATCATATCGACCTTTTCTGGTATCTAAGTTGAGCGATTAGCAGTTAGCCATTAGCGTTTAGCTTTGAAAAATGGTTTATCACGGATTAGTATGGTAATCTGCGATGAACAGCTATTAGCTTTTAGGTGTTAGGAACCTAGAACCTCTGAACGGTTACAACATAGTATATGCTTCTAATTTTGTCATGCAAATCTTGGATAAAACCTCAAACCACCCTCCGGCACCACAAATAAGTCCGCCTTCCAGATCAGTTTTGAATTCCGAGTCCAACACTAAAATTACCTCGACCACTTCCCAAACCTGTCATATAATATCTTTCACATTGTCAGGCGACCTTTCCTAT
>JAGGRV010000608.1 GCA_021159445.1 Deltaproteobacteria bacterium
TTCCGTTAGGGATCTGATCTGGGACCTTCGCCTGATCCTTATTCTGCCCGACAGAGAGGCTGGCACGATTGCGAAGGGACATATTTTGCGACCACGTTTTTTGACCTATCTTGATAGTGATTTTACAGAGGTGGCCGCTGTACTGAAGAAAATGCTTTCAAATACGGACGGCAATTTTGCAAGGGGCTCGATGGAGGAATTGGCTGAAGCAATGGATCATGCGGCAAAAGGATCAAGGAGTCGAATCTGATACGCTTCTTGAAATATGCTGTCTGCTTGTAAGAAATCCAGGAGAAAAGGAACCACTGAGGAAACCATCAGGGAGTTTTCTTGTACTGGCAGAACCTAAGGAGAATTGAACCTGTAGTTTATAAAGTCAAAAGAGAAAGGAGATGACAATAAATGGCGGCGGCAAAACAGATGGACCATGCGGTAAAGGCAATGGCCGACAGGGAGGGGAAATACCTCACTTTTGAGCTTGCCAATGAGGAATATGGCATTGGTATCCTGAAGGTCAAAGAGATTATAGGGATGATGCCCGTTACCTCGGTACCCCAGACCCCAGAATTTTTAAAAGGAGTGATCAACCTTCGTGGCAAGGTCATCCCGGTGGTGGACCTGAGACTGAAATTCAGTATGGAGGAAATGGATCATACGGAGCGCACCTGCATCATTGTGGTGGAAATGGCGGTTGAAGCAGGTCATGCCGTACTTGGCATCGTGGTTGATGCGGTGTCGGAAGTGCTGAACATCAAAGGCGAAGATATCGAAGATACTCCATCATTCGGGACTTCCTTGACTACAGACTATATCTTAGGGATGGCCAAGATGGAGGGAGGTGTAAAGATCCTTCTCGATATCGATAGGGTCTTGACCGGGCGGGAATCCGAGATGATGAATGCGGCAAGTACCAGAAATGCTTCTGTGTCCGCAGAACAGACGCTTCAGTAAACTATACAGGAGAAAAGAGATGAAAGCAAAAGTGACCGGAAAGCGGACAGGAAAAACCAAAGCGAAGGCACCTGTTTTGTCAGAGGTAACAACTATAGAAGACGAAAATGTCACAAGTAACAAAAAACAGGAAATGCAAGAAACAAATTTATTAGAAGGGGGACCAGAGATGGCAGATGTAGATAATGTGTCGATTATGACCGAAAGCATAAAAGACCTGGTAACGGCTATTGTAGATGGCAAGCTGGACACCAGGGCCGATGTGGAGGGTGTTGACCCGGCCTACCGCCCAGTTCTCAGTGGTATTAATGAACTGATCGAGGCCTTTGTAGGACCTTTCAATATGAGCGCCGAGTATGTGGACAGGATCTCAAAGGGTGACATCCCCGAGAAGATCACAGATGAGTATCATGGGGACTTCAACGAGATCAAGAACAACATGAACCAGCTCATTGATATGGCCACTGGCCTGCTTAATGAGACCCACAAACTCGTCCGAGCCACAAAGGACGGCAAGCTGGATACCCGTGGGGATGCAGAAAGATTTGCCGGTGGCTGGGGTTATCTGGTCGAAGGCGTCAACGAACTGATCGAGGCCTTTGTAGGACCTTTCAATATGAGCGCCGAGTATGTGGACAGGATCTCAAAGGGTGACATCCCCGAGAAGATCACAGATGAGTATCATGGGGACTTCAACGAGATCAAGAACAACATGAACCAGCTCATTGATATGGCCACTGGCCTGCTTAATGAGACCCACAAACTCGTCCGAGCCACAAAGGACGGCAAGCTGGATACCCG
>JAGGRV010000476.1 GCA_021159445.1 Deltaproteobacteria bacterium
TTAGAAAATTTTGGACACAGATTTTCGCAGATATACACAGATAATATTATTGTTCATAAATTTAAAAATCTGTGTTCATCTGTGTTCATCCGTGTCCCAAAATGGAAATTCCTATACCATGAACTTAGCGCCATCCTAATCCGTGTCTTCAGTTAAATAAGTGCTTGCACAATTTAACTTGGGCCGGCATAGGGATTCTTTATTGACAAGCATCAACGTATTTGTTACATTATTTCTGCTAATTGCTAAAAATAACATTTTAGAGGAATATAATGCGGTATAATGATTTCAGAGAAGCCCTTAAGATTTTTACAATCTTTTCAGTAGATGACATTAGAAGGATTGACAACCGTTTTAATGTCAGAAGACTTGTTGAATGGCAAGACAAAGGATATATCAAAAAGATTATTCGTGGGCATTATATATTTGCAAACCTTGAATTGAATGAGAACGTTCTTTTTGAAATTGCTAACAGAATCTACAGCCCTTCTTATATCTCTTTTGAAATGGCACTTTCGTTTTATCATATGATACCTGAAAGTGTTTATGGCCTGACTTCTGCCACAAGCCGAAAGACAAAGGTATTCAAGACCAAGATCGGGGACTTTATATATCGTACTATTCAGCCAAGACTGTTATTTGGATACAAATTGATTGACTACATTGGCCGGAGGCTTAAGGTTGCTGAGCCGGAGAAGGCCCTTCTTGATTATTTTTACTTAAATACCTCTATAAAGTCAGAAGATGACTTTGCTGAGATGCGAATTGATAGGGATCAGTACTTAACCTACGTGGATGAGAGCCGTCTTTTGGCTTATATAAATGAATTCAGACAAAAGAGGCTTTCAAAAAGAGTCAAGAGTTTCATGGAATATATGAAAAATGTTAAGTATTAAAGAAATAGAATCTTATTATCCGGAGAATCTTCGGGCTTTCAAGCGAAGCCTGATGCGTGAGTACCTTCAATATAAAATATTAGAGATTATTTTTAACTCAAATATTGGGGAAAAACTTTCATTTCTGGGTGGCACTGCAATCAGGATACTTCACGGCAATAACCGTTTTTCAGAAGATCTGGATTTTGATAATTTCAAACTGACCGAAGATGAGTTTGAATATCTTGCTGCTGAAATTGGCAGGAAACTGAAGTTAGAAGGTTATAATGTAGAGATAAAGAATATTTTTAAGGATGCATATCATTGCTATGTGCGGATTCCAGGGCTTTTGTTTGACAGTGGCCTTTCCTGGCACAAGGAAGAGAAAATACTGATTCAAGTCGATACAGAACCTCAAGGTTTTGAATATTTGCCTGAACAATTAATTCTTAATAAGTTTGATGTTTTTTGCAGGATAAGGGTTACTCCTCCTGATATCCTGTTGGCCCAGAAGATAGTTGCGATATTCAAGCGTAAACGTAAGATGGGACGGGATTTTTATGATACTATATTATTGTTTGGTAAGGTATGCCCGAATTTTGATTTCTTACGGTTAAGCATTGGTATAATTGATATGGCTGGATTGAAGAAGAACTTATTGTTGTTATGTAAAGATTTTGATTTTAATGCCTTGGCTAAAGATATTGAACCTTTTCTATTTTCAGCAATTGATGCAAAAAAGGTATTGGCTTTTGAGGATTACATCAAACAGTTGAGTACCTAGTGTCCTGTCAAGCAACAACTGACGCATCGTAATTATTCACTTTCCCCCCTGACAGCCAACAGCCTTTTTCAGGTTTCAAAGC
>JAGGRV010000164.1 GCA_021159445.1 Deltaproteobacteria bacterium
CCTGTACTTCAAGTGCCCGACAACAAAGCAGATGCGGTGCCCTGTGAACGCTTACGTGATTTGGTGATTGGGTGGAGTAAGAGGCGCATGGAGAACACGGATATGGGACGCGATATTGCCGAAGACAGGGAGAAGGAGAGTCCCCGGATCCTTCGCCGCAGGGTCCGTGAACTTCTGGGCTCAGGAGACTGGGAACAGGTCCTCATGGAGCTGAGAAAAATTTCCCCCCGTAAGGCCATCAACCCGCTCATTTCAGTATTTTATGATAGTGACACAGAGCTCAGGTCGAAAGCAATTAGTGTCTTCGGGCAGGTAGTGGCGGATCTGGCCAATGAAGACATGGAGGCGGCACGGGTTGTTATGCGCCGTCTTATGTGGACTCTGAATGACGAGTCAGGCGGTATAGGATGGGGAGCCCCTGAGGCAATGGCAGAGGCCATGGCCTGCCACCCACGCCTTGCCGAAGAATATGTCCACATTCTGCTTTCCTATATCAGGGAAGACGGGAACTTCCTGGAATACGAACCGCTCAGGAGAGGGGCATTGTGGGGCATAGGGCGTCTGGCTCAGGTATATCCCGAGATGTTGATAGAACTGGATGCAGCTAAGTACATCCGGCCATATCTGGAGGATGACGATGAGTCATCCAGGGAATTATCTGCTTTGGCGTTGAGAATGCTCAGAGATAAAACTGACCATTGAAGGTATTCCTCATCTGCATAACCACAGCTTGCGGCAGGATAACCCCTGGTAAAATAGGGAGTCCAAAGGACCGCAGACACCTTGAAGATATGAGGATGACGACCGATGCGAGCCTATTGGGGGCAGGGACCATGTCCCTTCTTTAGGTAAAGCCCTCGGCCATAGGGCCCGCGTGGTATCACTTCCTGAAGGAACCCATGGACTTTCAGTAGGTACTGCCATTTCAGATCTCGGTCGTATGGGCGCAAGAACCGTCCTGATCGAGGGAGGGGCAATGCTTAACTATGCTGCCCTTTCAGAAGGAGTGGTTGATGAGATCTATCTTACCATTGCCCAAAGCTGTCCGGAGAGGAAGGTGCAGCCTCTCTTGCAGATGGTCCAAGACACCTTGGGGAGCCATTTCTTTCCCTCAAGCTGCTGGAGTGTCATACAGTAGAGACCGGAGAGGTATTTCTCAGGTATAGGGTGGAACAGGCCGGCAAATGGAGAAACAAGAATTAGCAATACTGTTTTCAGGTGGGAGTGATTCCCTGTGTACGCTTCACCTGTTTTGTTCGCAGAAGATAACTTCTTCTACTCCACCACAGGCGCAACACTCGATACGGGTGGGTGGTATCCTACGTATTTTTTATCAGGAAATTTGAATAGGATACTGAAATATCCTGAATTGCCGCTACACAACAATGGTTCGGAGTTGGAAGTGAGGGCGGAGAAACGCAGGCAAGATGTGAGCTTGCAGACCAAGACGGAGGAGGGCACAAAAGCTAAAGACACATTCTTGACTATTACCCAGACGGCCAAAAAACTAGGCGTGAGTGCCTATGAATATATCTATGACCGAATAAGCAGACAATTCAACATGCCTTCCCTTGCCGAATTGATCAAACAAAGAACTTTGCCCCAGTTAGAATAATGCCACCGGAAGGAATTCTTTCATTGACACATAGGGCATTACCGAAGCATGAAGACCTGCAAGAATTTCTAGATTATTGAGAATTGTTGTGAAAGATATTCCTTTGTTTAAATTTCTGGCAGCTTA
>JAGGRV010000165.1 GCA_021159445.1 Deltaproteobacteria bacterium
ACAGTTCGGCGGGTTGCGGTAAAACGGGCGTTGTAATCCCGTGAATAATTACGTCAGGGGGAAAGTGAATAATTAGATGATCGGCTATATCAGGGGCGAGAAACAGGGTCAATGGGACCGGGGTGTTATAGTTGATGTGAATGGGGTCGGCTATGAAATTCAGATGCCCTCTTCATCCCTGGCCAAATTGCCTCCATCCGGTAATGAACTGACAATCTTTACCCACCTTGTGTGGAAGGACGACACGCTTTCACTCTACGGATTTGAAACAATTGAAGCCAGGGACATGTTCAGGCTGTTACTTGGAGTTTCAGGAGTAGGCCCCAGGCTGGCACTGAATATCCTGTCAATGCTCTCTGCTGAAGAACTCCTGCAGATACTGGCCAGGGAAGAGAAAAAAAGACTCCGGGCCATCCAAGGTATAGGCGAAAAGACTGCGGCAAGACTGTGTATTGATCTAAAGGAAAAGGCCAAGGCCATACTAACGAAGAGACAGTGGGACATGGAATCATCCCCGCATATTGAGCAACCGGGTAAGGGAGACCTGTGGGATGACGCACTCTCAGCACTTACGCATCTTGGTTATGGTTCATCTGAGACCAAGGCCGCTCTTGCCATGGCTTTTGCATCTGCCGGTGAAAGTGCAAGCCTTGAAGATCTGGTGAAAAAAGCCCTGCAGGGTCTGGCAAAAAGTCGTACAAAACAGGCATGACAGCAGAAAACATCGCAAACAGAATAGATGACACGAATCTGAGCCCTGAGCCCTTGCAGGAAGACAAATCTTTCGAGCCCGGGATAAGGCCGAAGACCCTTTCTGAATACATAGGTCAACAGGAGGTCAAGACCAGCCTGGATGTATTTATTACCGCAGCAAGAAAAAGAGACGAGGCCCTTGACCATGTACTGATCCACGGACAGCCCGGCCTGGGCAAGACCACCCTTGCCCACATTATAGCAACGGAGCTTGGGGTGAACTTCAGATCCACCTCTGGTCCCGTGATAGAAAGGCCGGGAGACCTGGCCGCCATACTGACCAATTTACAGCAGGGAGACGTGCTGTTCATTGATGAAATTCACCGGCTGAGTCCTGTGGTGGAGGAAATACTCTACCCTGCAATGGAGGACTTTCAGCTGGATCTGATAATCGGACAGGGCCCCAGTGCAAGGACCATCAAGATCGAAATTCCGCATTTTACTCTGGTTGGGGCAACCACCAGGGCCGGACTGCTCTCACCGCCCCTCAGGGATCGCTTCGGCGTAGTACTGAGGGTGAACTTTTACCAGGATAACGAGCTATGCACAATTGTTAACCGGTCTGCCAGGCTCATGGTCATTGAAATTGACCAACAAGGTGCTCTTGAGATCGCAAGGAGATCAAGAGGTACTCCCAGAATAGCAAATAGGCTCTTAAGGAGGGTCCGGGACTATGCAGAAGTCAGGGCCGACGGAAGCATATCCCGTCAGATAGCAGACAAGGCCCTGCGCTTGCTGGAAGTTGACCATCAGGGTCTTGACCGCATGGACCGTGAAATTTTAGCTGCCATCATAGACAAATTCAAAGGCGGGCCGGTCGGGCTTGATACCCTTGCCACATCCGTAGGAGAAGAAAAAGGCACATTGGAAGATGTCTATGAGCCGTTTTTAATACAAAGAGGTTACATGCACAGGACCTCCAGAGGCAGGATTGCAACAGATCTTGCCTATAAGCACTTAGATCGTAAGAGAAGGT
>JAGGRV010000335.1 GCA_021159445.1 Deltaproteobacteria bacterium
CCGCGGTTGAAACCCTGCAAAAGCCTATCGGCTGCCAGGGAGTGTGAACGGTTACTGTGAAAAGTGTAAAGGAAAGGTATGGGGAAAACATGAAGAAAATTTCACTCATCGTATTTATCGTAACGAGTTTGCTTATAGCATTCGGCATTACCCAGTCTTGGGCTGGGGAAATTGACATTTTGGTCAATAAGCTGGTTGAAAAAGGGATCCTTTCGCATCCAGAAGCCCAACAGCTCTTGAATGAAATGCAAAAAGAGGCGGTTGTATCGGAGGAACAGCATAAGCAGGAGATAGTGAAGGAAATTAAAGACAAGGAACTGGCGGTACCTGAGGCCTTAAAGGGCCTGAAAGTCGGGATGCTTGCGTACGTGGACTATTCAAATGGCATTGAGCCAAAACCTGGTGACAAAGACTCCAGTTTCAACCATTTCAGACTCACCCGGGGTTACCTCACGGTGAAGAAAGAGATTCTTCCGTGGATGCAGACACGAATAACCCTTGATATTCACAAGGACGATTACGGGGACTACAAAGAACGTATCAAATATCTCTATGCTGAACTGAGACCGCCTGACATTGGGCCCTTCACCGGCATGAAATCCGAAATCGGCCAAGGGCATATCCCCTGGCTGGACTTTGAAGAGCACGTCAATCCGTATCGCTGCCAGGGTACAATGGCCATAGAGCGGGCAGGGACCTTCAATTCTGCTGATGTAGGGATCAGTCTTCGTGGTGATTTTGCCGGAAAGCTGGAGGATGCAAAGGAGAAGACAGGGAATCACCACTATGACGGCCGCTACGGAAGCTGGCACCTTGGAGTCTATAACGGATCAGGTTATCACGCAAGCGAAAAGAATAACAATAAGGTGGTCGATGGACGGCTTACACTGCGCCCCCTGCCTGACGTGATACCAGGTCTCCAGTTAAGCTATTTCGGCCTTTATGGAGAGGGCAATAAGAAGGCCTCAAACGGAGACTACCCGGACTATAAGGTAAACCTTGGCATGCTGAGCTATGAGCACCCGTGGGGGATTCTCACTGCCCAGTATTTCCAGACTGAAGGAAATGCGAAAGGCAGTTGGGTAGATGCAGATGGTGATGCACTAGATACTGAGGGTTATTCCTTTTTCGGTAATCTGAGGCTTCCTGTCCTTGACAGAAAGCTTTCCTTGTTTGCCCGTTATGACCATTTTGATCAAGACGATGACAACAAGATTGGCAATGATGCTGATTATGACATGTACGTTGGCGGTCTTGCCTGGGATGTTTACAAAGCTAACATGCTCTTGCTGACATACGAAACAACTGATTATGGTGACGACGCAGGCAAAAAAGGAAAGCTCCCGGTTTCAGACAACCGGCTTGGAGACGACCGTAAGGTACAGGTTGTTTGGCAGATCAAATTCTGAGTTTTGTAAGCGGCTCCTTCTACAGTGCCCCGGAATGCCTGTCATTTCGGGGCTCTTTTTTGTCATTGCCTTTGAAATATCAAAGGTTAACGCCCTGGATTGTCGAGATTAATATTATTGTTCTTAATCAAAAAATGGGTATTTTAAAGCTTATGCAAGCCAGGGAATCTAACAGATTCTTTACACAATCCTGATAGAACGCTAATACTTTTATATTAAATTAAATTTTCAGCTCATATAAATTTACAATAAGGAACGAGAGATAAATAAGTTGAACAAAAATTAATAGGATTTTTTGTTGTATTCAAGGCGC
>JAGGRV010000024.1 GCA_021159445.1 Deltaproteobacteria bacterium
CACTATGCAAGGGCGGGTTTTGACGCCCTTGATCCTGTTGCCTGGGGATGGCAAAAGGGCAAAGGGGGCGGAAACAGTTTCCTCCTGATCGCAGAGCTGACAGGTTTCATCTCACTTCAAACATGTTTTGATAATGACCTTATCATGGGGTCTGCTGAGAAGAGGCGCGCGATATCCAATGCCCTGTCTTCAATGCTCGCTGCAATACATGATGCAGGTCTGGCTCATCGGGATTTCTTCACATGGCATGTATTCATCCGACCTTCATTGAGCGGTTATAAACTCCAGCCAATAGACCTGGAACGTTCAGAAAAAAAGGGGAAGATGATCTGGTCCTCTTTCATGATCAAAAGGAAACAGATTGACGACCTGGCCTCTCTGCACCTCACTGTGCCATGGCCTCTTGTAAGTTTCAGCGAACGAATGCGTTTCTTCCACGATTACAGAAAAAAAAGGGGAATGTCCGGGTCAGGGCGAAAAATATTAAAGGCAATCCTTGAGAGGGCCAAACATAGGGGAGGCAGAAGGAAATTCAAACCCTATGGTGTGGCTGGGAAATTACGCGCATGAAACCGGTCCGGTCCGCAGTAATTATTTACTCACTGTGTGGCAGTTGAGGGGCCTAACTCCATCATAGCCTGTGCTTGAGTGTATGACGTCTTATGCGCTCACTTTTTCTGAGTATTGAATGCCAGAGCGGAATTTTTCTCCTTCCAGTATGATATGTTGAATTATAGACCTTCCAAAAACGCCACATATCCTGCCTGGTTATGTATTGTGTCGAGGAAAAGTGCAGTTGGGCAAGGTCCTTTACCTGCCATCTCCTGGACAGTCTCCTGTGACGTTTCACACGCTGGAGATCTATGAGAGTCAGGGGCAAGCCGTCCTGTTCTGAACCGCACAGAAAGTGGCAGAGATATAAATCCTGGTGATGCAGGCCCTTTGCGTGCATCCTTGCCACGATATCCGCTACCTCTTTTATTATTTTCCGCTTTGCCGGAATGGCTTGTGTGTTTCTATGAGACCCCTTTCCAAAATTCCTGTCCGCCCACTCACTGAGTCTCATCACATGACTTACACCCTCAGAAAGGACCAAAGAAGGCCCACCATCCTGCCCCCAGGCTACTGGAACAGGCCCTGGAAGGCCAAGATGCATGAAGGTCCACATGGCATACCATTCCTGCCTGGCACCAGAAACCGAACGCTTCAGTCTGAGATATGCCTTCAACTTGTCCCGTATTGTAGGAGGTGCATATCGTTTAAGAAAAAAGGCTCTTTTTTCTCCGCTCTCTGTTTCAAGATCAAGTCGAACAGTATTTCGTTCTTTTATAACACACTTTGCCACCGCGTGTCCCGGATGTGACATCAGCGCCTTAAAAGTCGCAAGACCATTGGACTCAAGGAACGAGAGAAACGCCCTGTTGACTTCAAGTCTGCCTCCATCTAACGGCGTAATCCTCGAGTCAACCATGCCGGTAATTTTCCTTAAGCACATTGCCTCCCAAAATCTCAATTTTTTTCCATTCACATAATAATGCTCAGGATGGTCTGTTGGATATAAGATAAATTTTTCTCCAAGCAAGCATCTTTTTATTATACACAAAAACCACAAATCAATCATAATCAATTCAAGCCTCTGTGTTCCGCTTTTTTTCAACGGATGGAGGGTAACCGTTCACACTCCCTGGCAGCCGATAGGCTTTTGCAGGGTTTCAACCGCG
>JAGGRV010000222.1 GCA_021159445.1 Deltaproteobacteria bacterium
TTAAGAACTTTGTCAGTGTTGTCTCCCACGACCTGAAAACTCCGGTCATTGCCATTCATGGATTTGCTTCCCGGTTGCTCAAGCACTATCAGGAAAAATTGGAGGACAAGGGCAGCCGGCAACTCGAGCAGATCATTGTCAGTGCTTGCCGAATGGAGCTGTTGGTCTCTGACCTCCTGACGTTGTCAAGGATTGGTCGGATAGTCCCTACTTTTGAGCATGTTGCCTCGAGTGAAATAGTAAGAAATGTAATCTCAGGTATCCAAAATAGGATCAAGGAAAAGGGGATAGAGGTTGTTGTCGCCGATAATCTTCCGACCATTTACTGTGATGGAGAACGGATCTATCAAGTCTTCGAGAACCTGTTGGTAAATGCCACCAAGTTTACAGCGGATATTAAGAAGCCTAAGATCGAGATTGGTTACAAAGATGGTGGAGATCCTCATCTGTTCTATGTAAGGGATAATGGGATCGGGATTGATCCTGAACATCACCTGAGAATCTTCGAGATGTTCCATCGGTTAAAGCTAAAGGAAGACGAGGAGGGAACAGGTTTAGGACTTGCAATTGTTGATAGGATAATAAAAAACCATGGTGGAAAGGTCTGGGTAGAGTCGGAAAAGGACAAGGGGGCAACATTTTATTTTACCGTACCTAAGAGGCCCTGACTGCTATAGTTTACTCGTTGTTTTCTTCTTTATAGGGCCGTACAAGTAATGTGAGGCCTCGCATCTCTTCAACCCGAACGGTCTTTCCTTTTTCAATGGGCGGACTACCCCCCACCACCTTGGCCTTCCACAGTTCCCCGCGGATCTGGATTAAGCCTGACGGCGCGAGCCGCTCCTTCACAATTCCTCGTCTTCCGACCATCGAGTTCGCTTCCCCCTGACGGTCCCAGTCGTATGCGCTCCAGACAAAGGGAAACAGGATTACATCTTTTGCCACCGAGATAGCGACGAGGCCCCATACAGACCACGCAGGAAGGTCGAACCAATTGCGAAGCTGAATCAAGATCAAGACCAGCAGAGCCGTACCGGGTACCTGGAGGAGTATATATCTCACCAGGATTCTAGCTGTCCAACTGGCCTCTTTCATATTCCTTGTGACCTCTGTCACCCTGGGGTCAGGGATCAAGTCCGCTATAATCCCCGCCTTTTTCAGTCTTGGCGCAATATTTGCGCAATAGCATTTTCGGCACTGGTTCAGTTTTACAGTTTCTAAGTAACTCTTTAGAGCCGGTTCATGATGGCAAGAAAGTAGGAGATAGGGGCACCTGGGTCTTACGTCACATCGCAGCCCGAGGAGTTGAGTGTTGTAACAGACACCCTGGAACCTCAAACTGAAACCTGCACAACTGAGTCTTTAATGCTGAATGTATCTTGTCATATAAAATTATCCGATCTCCGTATAACATTACAAAATTATAATTATCCAGTTGAGGGAATTATATAAAATCCAAAACGGCGCTTGTCGAGTGTTCTATATTTGGTATTATTATAGAAACTATATACTAACTGGCCCCCCCCCGAAGGGTATAGCAAATACAAAATGGGAGTAGTTTTTTTGTGAGAGCATTATCAAAGAGTGAAATTGAGAGCATTGTTCAAGAGGGGAAAAGACTATCAGGACAAGAGGAAACAGCAATATTAGACGAGTTTGAAAAGAATCAACCACATCTGTATCAAGCGATCTTTGGGCCGTTATCGGATGGTATAGCG
>JAGGRV010000293.1 GCA_021159445.1 Deltaproteobacteria bacterium
AGGGTGCTGCAGATGCGAGGCGTACGGGTACGCAGACGTACTCCCTGTACTTCAATTGCCCGACAACAAAGCAGATGCGGTGCCCTGTGAACGCTTACCTAGGCTTTATGTTGTTTGATTGCAGTCTCATAGAAATCCGCACCTGTTATATCGTTGATCACAATGGCAGGAAAATCCTTAACCTTCATCCGGTACAGGGCCTCAGGACCCAACTCGGGAAATGCAATTAGCTCGCAAGACTCTATGCAACTCGCCAGATAGGCCCCTGCACCCCCTGTTGTCGCAAAATACACGGCCCCGTGTTTTTTCAGGAAGGCCTTCACCTCCGGGGAACGCCTTCCCTTTCCCATTGTGGCAAGCACGCCTTCAGCCAGCATGCGGGGTGTATAGGCATCCATTCGATAGCTGGTGGTGGGCCCTGCGGAACCCACCGGCCTTCCCTGCGGGGCGGGAGAGGGACCCATATAGTATATTAATTGTCCCTTGAGGTCTATAGGCAGGGGGACACCCTTGTCTAACATTTCCACTAATCGACGATGGGTCTGGTCCCGCCCCGTATAAACAACACCGTTAAGCAACACCCAATCACCAGCCCGAAGGTCCTGTATAGCTGATTTTGACAGTGGGAGCTCGATCCGAACAACTCCTTGCGCAAGAGGCATGGGACATTTAGCAGGAGGAAGGGAGGAAATAACCCCTGACCCCTGACTCATAACCCATGACCCATCTCTCCACCTTGCAGTGCAATGCCTAGCAGCATGACACTGGATGTTTATTGCTACAGGGAGGCTTGCAATATGACAGGGATAGACCTCCACGACCACACCAAGTGATGTAACTGACCCGCCAAGTCCCAGAGGACCGATCCCCAGGCCATTAATTTGTGCAAAGATCCGGTCCTCCAGCTCTGCCAAATCATCCCTTGGATTTTTCGAACCCACAGGTCTCAACAGGGCCTTTTTGGCAAGCAGCGCCGCCTTTTCCATGGTGCCGCCAATACCTATGCCTATTATCCCAGGGGGACAGGGATTCGGTCCAGCCTTTAGCACCTGGTTTGCTACCGCCCTCACAATGCCATCCTCGCCCGCAGAAGGCGGGAGCATCACTATGGCACTCATATTTTCGCTTCCGCAGCCCTTTGGTAGTATAGAAATCTCCAGGCTGTCACCGGCCGCCGGCTCTATATGGACAACCGCGGGAGTGTTGTCCCCTGTGTTTTTCCTGGTAACAGGATCGCAAACAGAGCATCTCAGCCAGCCTTCTCTTGTACCTTGGGCAATCCCCTCATTTATGGCCCTAACCAGATCGCCCTCAATTTTAAGCTCCTGACCTATTTGCACAAATACAACGTCAATACCCGTATCCTGACATATAGGAAGGCCCGTCTGCCTGGCAAGCCTTGCGTTTTCTACTATAATATCAAGTACCAGCCTGCCGGTCTGTGATTCTTCTTCCTCCCTTGCGGCCAGGAGGGCTGACTCGACATCCTGTGGCAGTTCGCGGTTTGCGGTTTGAACCAGCCTACTTACTATTGAAGTGATTGTGTCTTTAGTTAAATTCATAGCAAAAATTACGAAAAACCAGCCAACCTCAAGGTCTTTTTTAATCTGTCAGCCTTTGTCTAGGACGCAATAAATTTTTCCTTTCTCCAAAAGCCCCTTCTGACGGATCTATTTTTTGTCCAAAATCTCCCTGATTTTTCCGGACAG
>JAGGRV010000177.1 GCA_021159445.1 Deltaproteobacteria bacterium
CGGAACTTGTCAATGAAAATGAGACACCCTGTGTTTAAAATTAGAGTACATTTGACTCACTTGTCAGGTTCTTAGGTATCCCCCTGTTAGTCATAAAATGTACCCCCCTCAATCCCCCCGTCGGGGGGACTCCCTACCTGGCTTCGGCCCTTCGGGCCTGCACCCAGGTAGGCTTAATATTTTATATCTGCACAGCTTCATTATCCGGTCTGTTAATCCAGGCGGCCTTGGGCGGTTCCGAGGGCCTGGGCATTTTCCCTTTGAAACGTGCGGGATGTTGCTTGAAAGCTGCCTCCAGTACCCGGGTGCGATACTCAAGGACTTCTATAGCCAGGCCATAATGCACTTGTTCCGTTGTCAGGAGGCCGAGTGCCGAGTGTTTATGTTCCTGGTTATACCAGGAAAAAAAGTAATGGCAAAATTCTCTGGCATCCTGGATAGAACCGAATCGTGCAGGAAATCCTGGACAGTATTTCAGGGTCTTGAACTGGGATTCCGAATATGGGTTATCATTGCTCACATAGGGCCTGCTGTGTGTTTTGGTAACACCCAGATCAGCCAGAAGATGGGCCACTGCTTTCGACTTCATGCTGCTGCCCCGATCGGCATGAATTGTCAGTTGCCCTTGTTCTATGTGCTGCTTTTTGCACGTCTCAGCAATAAGCCGTTTTGCCAGTGTGGCTGATTCCCGGTGGGCAACCATCCAGCCGACTACGTAACGGCTGAAGATATCCAAGATGACGTAGAGATAGAAATAGGTCCATTTCACAGGTCCTTTCAGTTTGGTGATATCCCATGACCAAACCTGATTTGGAGCAGTAGCTAAAAGTTCTGGCTTTTCATAGTAGGGCCGGCTGACCTGCTTCCTGCGTTCCTTGACCTCATTG
The DNA here is from genome assembly GCA_021159445.1 of Deltaproteobacteria bacterium. Lineage (GTDB taxonomy): Bacteria > Desulfobacterota > Dissulfuribacteria > Dissulfuribacterales > UBA3076 > UBA3076. The sequence continues at coordinate 888 of JAGGRV010000177.1, forward strand.
TGTTTGTCCAGGATGCGGTACATGGTCCGGATGGAGCATAGATAGATCCCCTCATCCAGCAGGGTCGCATAGACTTCAGGTGGAGAACTGTCCCAGAACCGTTTAGAATGGAGTTCATCAAGGACCTGCTTCTGCTCACATTCTGCCAGGGCAAGAGGAGGAACTGGCCGATTGTTCCTGTTGGCATCTTCCCTCTTCCCGGTATGCCGGTAATATGTGGCACGCGGGATGCTTAAAGCCTCACAGGCCGCCTTTTTCCCAACATCACAACTCAACTCGGTAACAGCACTCATCAGCTCTTCTCTACGCCTGGTTGGGGAATGCCCAGGATCTCTGAGATTTTTTTTTGAACCTCGATAATGGTCTCAGCTTGCCTGAGTTTTTCGTTCAGCCTTCTGTTCTCCCGTTCCAGCCGGGCAACTGACTTGGCAAGCGGGTTGACCTCCCTGGCCTTACGACCCCGCTTCTTGGGAGCAAGGCCTTGTAACTCACCCTTTTCTCGTTGTCGGCTCCACGTACATATGTTGGAGTGATAAAGCCCTTCGCGGCGAAGAAGAGCCCCTTTTTCCATTGGCTGAGTGCAGGCATCAAATTCTTTCAGGATGCGGAGTTTGTATGCAGCAGCGAAACGTCGTCTCGGTTTCTGCTCGCAAACCTCAGGATCAGGTCTGGTGACATCATCTCTCACGCTGTGGGATCTATCTGTCTTGTGAATAGAAATGTCCTGGATTTTTCCTTGATGTTTCATGATATGAAACCTCCTACCCGCCCTACACTAATTTCTCAAGGGGTAAGTGTCTCACTTACATTGACACAGAGGG
>JAGGRV010000299.1 GCA_021159445.1 Deltaproteobacteria bacterium
GCTATATAGGCCGAGGCAAGTTTTTCCTTTTTGACGGCCTTTCCGCAAAGGCCCATGGCCTTCTCATAATATACAGCCGCCTTCACAGGCACCCCGATGACGTTGTAGAGGTCCCCGAGAAGCACTATTTCCTGCTCCTTGGGGACAGTTAAATAGGAATAAATCGTCAGGGCCTCTGCGGCGTGCGAGTACTCGCCTTTTTGCAAATGGAGCTGGGCAAGGAGCTTCCACCAGCGTGGATCATTCCCATGTTCTTCAAGAAGCCGGTGAATGAGCTTAAAGGCCTTATCCTCCTGTTTTAGATCTATGTAAACCCTTAACAGGGCCTCAAGCCATTCGGATTTGGGACTTCCTGCCTTTCCCGAAGCAAGGAACTCCAAGTGGGGAAGGGCCTTGCCTGCTCTCTTACCCATAAGATAGGAGACCGCGGCATAATAGAGGATGGAGCCATCCTTTGTCTCACTGGTTTCATAGCCCTTGAGAAAGGCGTCCCCGGCTTCGATGTAGTTCTCCAGATCAAGTTGGGTCTTCCCGAGATTTTGCCAAGCCGCTGAATAACCGGGATTCAATGCCAGGGTCTTTTCATAATGAGCAAGGGCCTCTCCGCTTTTGCCCGACAATGCCAGGGCGTTGGCCAAATGGAATTCCAGCAGATAATGGTCTTTCTCCGGATTTTCTCTAATAAACGTCCTCAGAATTTCAGCAGCCTTTGTTTTGTCATTTAGCTCCATTGCCTGCTGGGCCTTATACAAGGCACGGTGGGCCGCCATGGAGGGCCCGGGAGGTTCACCCACGGCCGCTGCTGACGGCAGGAAAGCGCACTGCAGAAAAAGAGCACAAAGGCTCAAGATAATATATTTCGTAATGCCTTGCGGATTCAAGGTGTCCCCTCTTACTCCAGATCGAATTCTATAACTGTAGACACCCATGTGTTTACGGCCTTGCCGCCGAGTTCTCCGGGAGTAAATTTCCAGGAAGGAAGCGCCTTCAGCACGCTTTCGTCAAAGATTCCCGGCGGGTTTGACTCGAGTATGTTTACATGGCTCACCCGACCCGCCGCGTCCACGAGAAACTTTACCTTTACATTTCCCTCAATGCCGAGCCGTTTGGCCCTGAAAGGATAGAGCGGTTTCATCCGGAAGACAGTCATGGGTAACTGGTCCACCTCACCCTGATCGAAGAAATCCATGACCGGCTCAGGCTCCGGAGGCGCAACCGCCATGCCCATGTCGAGTTTCGGGTTTATCTCAAAGCTTAGATCAGGTGTCTCCAGCTTGAGTTGCCTGGGCTTAGGGACCTGCTGGCTCAACCTTGGCAGCGGTAGTACCTCGGGCGGCGGTTTTTCCCTTTCCGGTGGTTTCTCTTCCGGCGGTTCCTCCATTTCAGGTCTGATCCTTACAAAATTAACCGGAATTATTTCCTCATAGGACCTGGCACCTGAGTGTCTGTCAAGCAGAAGGGGCAAAAGGGCGAACAGGCAGACGTTAACCAGAAGGGCCATTGAAACCGCAGGCCCAAGTCCGTCTATCGGCCTTTCAGACATCTCCTTCACCTCTGGATGCTGCGATGCTCACGTTCTTTGCCCCTGCCAGCCGGCACTGGTCCATTACACGGATTACCACGCCGGTGCGGCTTCCCTTGTCCGCCACAATCACGACTGCCCCTTCCGGATTTTCCGCAAGGGACCTTTCGATATGGGCACGCACG
>JAGGRV010000011.1 GCA_021159445.1 Deltaproteobacteria bacterium
AAAATACCAAGGAATTTGGAAGGGTGCCGGGGCTTGAGATCATCTCATTCATTAATAAATCTAAGTTGAGCGTTTAGCTGTTAGCCATTAGCGTTTAGCTTTGAAAAATCAAGGCCTGATTATCTCGACCCCTGCCTCTTTCAACAGGGCTATAGCCGTACCCTCACGCTTGCTGGCCACTGTAATCTGATCCGGCTTAAGAGAGAGCAACCATTTCCCCACCAGATATCCGCGCTTGCGTTCTTCACGCCAGTATGGGTTTTCTATAAATTCCCGTTTCTGGACCTTTCCTGTTTCTCGCTCACTTGTCTCGATCAGGAACCATGGGGCCTTGGCAATATTTTCAGCCATCTTTCCTTCCGGACTGGTAACAGGCATGACAGAATGTAATATAGGGGAATGGCCGTAATGGGGCCTGATTCTTGACATAACCACCCTTGGAAACTGACTCAATATGTCCTCTTCAAGGCGGTCTGATACCCGGTCGGCAATCTCATGTGACTTGGTCCTGAGAACCACGTCAAGATCTACAATAAAACGCCCGCCGGCAGTCCTGCTGAGACAGCGTTTAACTTCTGAAATCAGTGGATGGGACTCCACCAGCTTGATGATGGCCCGCTCTGTGTCCCTGTCTATTGAGGCGTCTAAAAGGTCCTTTAATGCCATTATCAAAAGTTGCCCACCAGACCTGAAGACAAAAACGGAGACAACGGCTGCTGCCCATCTATCCAGAGCATATCCGTAATGGGCACCTATCAGACCCAGAAGGACTACTCCTGTAGAAAGGCTGTCTGCCAGATAATCCCTGGCGTCCGCAATCAGGGCCGGAGAGTTCAGCCTTCTGCCGGCACGGAGCTGGAAGAAACCAAACAGCCACGATGCCGCCAGAGAACCCGCAGCCACCGGAAAGGCCAGGGAGACATCCGGGATTCTGTCAGGGCCAAATATTGCGCTCCGCCCAATCTCATAGGCTGCCAACAGCACAGCCATAGAGATCACCAGTGTGGCAACAGTCTCCGCCTTGTAAAGGCCGTAAGGAAATGAGGGATGGCGCTTCCCAGCCACCCAAAGACCGACATACGCTGCCCCTGAGGCTAGCACGTCCGTGGCAGAGTGTATGGCATCACTAATCAGCGCCGTGCTGTTTGCAAAAACACCTGCCAGGCCTTTTGCCACAGAGAGCAAGAAATTAAGCCCTACAGAAAAGGCTGCCCTCCGTCGTGCTGCCTTGAGCCCTGAATCCTTGCTTGGTTTTATCTCTGTCAATTTACTTTCCACCAAAATTAAGCTATTAGCTATTAGCAGTTAGCTATTAGTTTAATGATTACAGAATGTTTTGCTATTACAAACTTTTACCCTGTTGAATGCAGCTTCGCTGCCCCCTTTGGGGATTCAACAGGGTGAACCCGTTGGGTGTTATTTCTAATTGTAACTTCTCAATAAGTCCGGGCAAATCATATTTTGCGACTATCCACTGGATTCCCGCCTTCGCGGGAATGACAGGCATTCACACCCAATCGTCATTCCCGCGAAGGCGGGAATCCAGTGACTGGTACCCAGACTTATTGAGAAGTTACTTCTAATTAACGCAATGCCCTGATTTTTCAAAGCTAAACGCTAATGGCTAACAGCTAATCGCTCAACTTGTCTCACGTAAGTATCAACCGAAATCTCATCACCATTTATTTCAACACACACTGTCCCATC
>JAGGRV010000647.1 GCA_021159445.1 Deltaproteobacteria bacterium
GCTACAGTCTTAATATCCTCTATAAGTTTTTTTTCATATTCAGGCTTCACCTTCCAAGTATAGCCGCCATACCCTCCAGGGTTGAAATATTTTATTCTAAATTTATAGAATGATTTACCCCACAGCAGAGGATCGAGTATCCTAATCTGCGTCCAGTATTCAAGCATGTTATTCGGAGCAGGAACCCCAGATAGTTCGTAAACATATTTTACGTTGTCACAAAAATTAATCACTTTGTCGGCTGTTGAGTTCTTTTTCCAAGTACGTATTCTAGCCGATTCGTCAATTATAGCCATTTCAAAACCTGCGCTCGCAAGTTTTTTGTCAATCGTCCTGAAAGACTCATAATTAATGATACACATTTCTTTTTCAAGTGCTTTATTGAAGGCCACTGGGCTTCTTTTTTTAGCAGCCCATAGATTTGAAGCTTCAATGTCAGGGTATCTGTTATAAATTTCCTCGAACCAGGCCCCTTCTATTAGACTTAATGGGCAGATAACAAGGGTTTTTACTTTATGGTGCCGGTATATTTCTAATGCAGTACAAGTTTTGCCGGTATTATGGTGAACTATAAAATCGTCGGTGAGATATAGATGATCGCCATCTAGTATAAACCCATAATATTTATCGATATCAAGTTTTTCTATTTTAAAACCTGTCACCAATGAATCTTTTTTTTGTAATCTTGTTTTAGCTTGCCTTTTTGTGCGCCTACAAGGGATTTTATTAATATTTCCAGATATACATAATTTATAATAAATTACACCCTTTATTATTTTTGTGTTTTTTGTTACACAAAGACCTACAGACCTACATACAAAAGCAATATCATTTGCTAATTTCACCGAAGCAGATATGTAATCGTAAACATTACCTTTAGATAAATGTCCATCGGTGTCAATTAACCCTGCAAGTAATTCAAGTCTATCATTGTAGGAGGCTGTTTTGTACATATGTGGAATAAATTTATTTCTACAATGAACTCTTAAATTAAATTTTGAAAATTCAGCCGCAAGCAAATTTGTTTTACCTCCGGCATTTCCGTTTGTAAAAAAATACGAAATAGTATTTGTGCTGTCCTTTTTCCGTTTTTTTATACCTATTTTAAATTGATCAGCTATCTCAATAACTGATTTGAATATACTGTTGTGGCGATTATGAATAGCAGGAGTCTTTTCCATAGATCCATCACCAAGAAAAAGACCTAAATGGTAAGGTTTTAGGATAAATTTATTATCAATATCAGCCGACATAAATTCTTTTACTCCGGCTTTCCGTAGCTTACTTCTTTCTTGATACGATTTCGATTTTTTTAAAAAATCTTTTACTGAAATATTTTCATTACAAGAAAACCACTCGTATCGGCATTTTTGCTTACCTGTTTTATTTTTTTTGTAAGAACCTTTAATATATTTCCTTTTCCAAGTATGTAATGCCAAAATATGAGATTCATTTACGACAAAAGAATCTCCTCTAGTCGGTATTATCCGATACATGGTTTCATACCCTCGACGCAATTCTAATACTTCACGAAATCCGTTTTCTCCCATTAAAAAATCGCCTACTATTACATCTTCGACGTTTTTTATATGACCATCAGCCATTAATATTTTTGTTCCCTTCCCATGGCATCCTGTGTCATGGTAAATGCCTCTCCTGTTCTGCCGTGCAGCCCTCCTTAGCGCTCTCTTC
>JAGGRV010000168.1 GCA_021159445.1 Deltaproteobacteria bacterium
GTTGCAAGGTCGTTTGGTGCTGTGCCGTCAGGTCCGTACTTGTTCAGTGCGTAGTCGTATCCGTAGTACGTGAAGTCATCCAGCACATCGTTCGTGTATGCTGCTGTTGCATACTGCGTGAATCCGACACCACCTGACATGTACGATCCGAGCCATATCTGGTCGTAGAGCATCGTGCCGCATGCAACGACCTCGAGTGTGTACCAGACCGGGTCTTCCGGCTTGATTCTCATCGTCTGGACCATGTCAGCGCAGTAACCAAACGACAGTCCTCCTGGCTCGTTCGGTGATCTTGCCCTTCTTGCCGGAAGCATCTCAGCCATCTGGATAGCTGCTGCATGCTTTGCCGCAAACGCAAGGTCTGCTACTGCAGCCTCACCAGCGCACATGTTGTATGCCGCAATGAACGACATACCGATCTGCATTGCACTCCATCTGGATGTGTTACCACCGTCGCAGCATCTGACAACGATTGTTGGGATGTGTACTGCCTGCCACGTCGTCTTGCCGATAGCAGCCTTCAGCTTCTCATTCTGTCCTTCCTTGTCGAAGAGGTCGTTGATGTTGATCACGTACTGCGAGTCGATCTCGTCTGCGAGTTCGTCGTCGCCCGTGAATAACTTCACATAGCAGTCATCAACAAGTCCCGGGTGTGTCTCGACCATGTGCTCCTGCACAATAGCCGCACCAGGCATGGTGTGGTTCACTGCCTCCATGTAGCCCGCGATCGACTCAGGTGTAACCTCCTTTCCGAGACGCTTCTCAAGAGTCTCGTGCGCAAGGTCCATTCCCACGATGATCGTTCGCTTCATGTCGTCCCACATCTGCTGCATTGCAGGGTTGTTGACGTAGTGCAGGTCATCGCCCTCAACGATGTCCGGTCTGGTCGAGAGCTTGTACGGGACAAGCTGTCTCTGTCCGAGCGTCATACCGCCGCAATGCACGTTCACATCATACTGCTTGATGCCACGCTGCTCTGCGACACGCTCACCTGCTGCCTGGAATTCTCTCTTTCGTGCGTTCTGTAGGTATCCGGCGCGCACGTACTTTACCTTCTGGTCAGCAAGGTCAAGACCCGCAAACTTTGACTTCAGCGCCTCAACGAATATCTTCTCTGATGGGTATTTGTATGCCATTTGTATCTACCTCCCTTACACCGTCTTGTATGTAACAGGTCCGACACCTGGCGCGGTCTCTGCTGCCGTCTCAGGTCTGAATCCGTACATTGTTCTTCTGTGGTGCACAAGGTGTACATGGTCAAGAACCTCTTCCTCACTTCGGTACCTGACACCGTCGGTTCGGTAGATGGTGGTTCTCTTCTTTGCCTCTTCCTCGCTCATCGGCTTTCCGAGGTTGACCTTCCTGTCGATCGGAAGTCCGACCTGGTCCTTGTCCTCGATGACGTTTCCGCCCTCAAGATGCGTCCTCTCGAGCATGTCGAACATCATTCCGTCTTCAGCCAGTCTGAGTGAGTGTCCGTGCACTGTGCAGCCTCGAAGACCAGCAAGAGCCGGGCAGGTCATCTCTGACTCGATTGCTGCCTTGCACTGTTCCTCCATGTCGCGCTCTCGTGCTTCCACGATCTGCCTGCCAGAGAGTGTTCCCGGGTCTACGCCACGGAAGTTGATCGCTGCGTAGTAGCTTCTGAAGTATGGGACCGATGGTCCGGAGTACATC
>JAGGRV010000146.1 GCA_021159445.1 Deltaproteobacteria bacterium
ATCTGTATACCGATTACTGGTATCAAAGAGATAACTATCCTCATTATAGTAGAGCCTTTTTCTATTATTTCTGTATCCCGGGTAAATATGCCTATAATTGCAAAGGGGAACAGCTCTATTATCAGCCAACCAAAAGTGGCGATGATGGTAGTGGTGATAAGCGATAATTTGAGAGTCTCTTTTACCCTATCAAGTTTTTTTGCTCCGTAATTAAACCCTACTATAGGTTGCATCCCTTGTACCACCCCAAACAAAGGCATAAACACAAACATAGTAACCCGGTGGACTATGCCTACAATTATTAAAGCCATATCTCCACCAAAAAATCTTAGAGAATTATTTACCACGATAGCTACTACGCTCCCGGTAACATGTCTGGAAAAAGAAGAAAATCCTACGGAAAGTATTTAAATTTTGATATGCATCTTAGGTTTTAAGTGGTGTAGTTTTACTTTTAATGAACTTTTACCACTGTATAAATAAGTTAATACATAGAGAAAAGAAACAAATTTAGAGATAACCGTAGCCAGGGCTGCACCTTTAACTCCCATCTTAAAAACAAATATAAAAATCGGGTCCAGGATTATATTTAATATCGCCCCGATAAGCATGGTGGCCATTGCTACTTTGGCATTACCTTCGGCTCTGATTAAGTTATTAGAAGACATGGCGAAAGAAAAGAAAACACTGCCCCAGAGTATTATAGTGATATAATCTTTAGCATAAGGTAAAATAGTATCGGTTGCACCGAAAAGTCTTAGCATCGGTTCGGTAAAAGTGAGGCCGATAGCGGCAATTATTGAACTCAGTATAACTATAAGCAAAAAGGAATTTCCAGCAACGTAATCTGCCTTTTCTATGTCTTTTGCTCCCAGACTTCTGGATATGGCGGAAGCTGATCCGATTCCTATCATCTGGGCGAAAGCCATTAAAACCATTTGAATGGGGAAGGCTATGGTTAATCCACCGATGGCTAAAGCTCCCACTCCTCTTCCTACAAAGATAGTATCGACTAGATTATACAATGCGTTTACCATCATACCGATGGTTGCCGGTACAGATAAATTTAGCAAAAGTTTACTTATTTTTTGTTCTCCCAATCTGGTGGTTAATTTTTTCATGAATTATCTCCTGTTACATTTTTTTCTCTATTCTTCCTCGGCGAGTGCGTGATTAAGAATTTCCAGGCCTTTGATTATATCCTTTATTTCCTGTTCGGAAAGGTTTTTCAGCAGTTGAGTAAAATATTTTTCTTTTTTTCGGCGAAAGTCCTTGCAAAATTTTTGACTTTTTCCGGTTAAAGATATTTTTACCACTCGTCGGTCATCTTTAGTGCGCTCACGTTTTATAATATCTTTTTGTTCGAGTCTATCCAGAATTCCCGATACAGTACTATCAGATAATCCCATTTTCAAACTTAATTCACTTACCTTCTGCTCCCCATGTTTTTCCAGCATGGATATTACTGAAAGCTGAGGAAGGGTAAATCCTGAATCGTGTATAGAATGATGAAATTTGTGTCTCATAGATTTATTGAAATTTCTGGTAAGATCAATTATTTTTGAAACGCTCTCAAATTTTTGCCTGGACATGGATATATTTCCTCCTTTTTTATTAATATAAATTTTAAAGAGGTAATTAGATAAAGAAAAGAA
>JAGGRV010000309.1 GCA_021159445.1 Deltaproteobacteria bacterium
GGGTACGCAGACGTACTCCCTGTACTTCAAGTGCCCGACAACAAAGCAGATGCGGTGCCATGTGAACGCTTACAAAAAGACTAAATTATTGGAGAACCCGCAATGCCTAAAAATAGCCAACCCACTATTGCAGAAGATAGTCCATATTTAATTGATGAAATCGGCCCGGATGCAAAGATCGAAACTGCAATAGAAGTCCTGGGAGATCCAAGTGTTCAATCTCCTCTACTTAAGAAGAACTACCCCTGTTTTGTATCTGACCAGGATCGTGTACTGGTCAGAATTTCGCATGAATCACTGAAAAAGATATTCAAAGAGGGCTCGGAACCTCTTTCATTCGAGCTCGCCGGGCCCCGTCAAAAAATTTATTTTGACCCCACTAAAGTACGCTCCGCCATTGTAACCTGTGGCGGACTTTGCCCCGGAATAAACGATGTAATCAGGGCCATTGTACTTGCTCTCCACTATGGTTATGGAGCCCAATCCGTTCTTGGCATACGTTATGGGCTAAGGGGTTTTATCCCCGAGTACGGTCTTCCATTAATGGATTTAACTCTTCAGGCAGTAAATCGTATACATGAGTATGGAGGGACAATCCTTGCCTCTTCCAGAGGGCACCAACCCATAGATGCCATAGTGGATGCACTCGTACGTATGAATGTATCCATACTGTTCATTATTGGAGGCGATGGAACATTCAGGGCAGGAGTCAAAATTGCCGATGAAATCAAAAAGCGTGATCTTAAAATAGCTGTTGTCGCCATACCAAAGACCATAGACAATGACATTTATCTTGTCTCTAAGACCTTTGGTTTCGATACCGCGGTTGAAATGGCAAGTCAGTCCATAAGGTGTGCCCATGTCGAGGCTATTGGTGCACCCAATGGTGTGGGGCTGGTCAAGGTCATGGGGAGATATTCAGGCTCCATTGCATCTGCTGCCACAAATGCTTTAAGGGAGGTCAACTTCTGTCTGATACCTGAAAATGATTTTGACCTGGAAGGAGAAAATGGTCTATTAAAGGCCCTTGAGCACAGGCTCAGGGATCGTGGTCATGCAGTGGTGGTTGTGTCTGAAGGTGCGGGTCAGCGGTATATAACCGGGGACCAAGTGATACGGGATCCATCGGGTAACATCAAGCCGGGAGACATAGGCGTCTTTCTCCGGGATACCTTTAGAGAATACTTCAATGAGATCGGCATGACGGCCTTTGTCCGTTACATAGATCCCAGCTATATTATTCGTAGCGTGCCTGCAAACGTGGATGACCGTCTCTACTGCGCAAATCTTGGGCAAAATGCCGTTCATGCCGCAATGGCGGGCAAAACCGCCATGATGGTGAGTTTATGGAATGACCGCTATGTACATGTTCCCTTGGCCTCAGCTATCAAACAAAGTAAGCATATCAATTTAAACAGCCATTTTTGGTTGAGCGTACTGGAATCTACCGGGCAATCTTCCTTGAAAAATGAGTAGGTGGCCCTGTTAGGAGGCAAGTAAAAATAAGTTGTACAGATTGCGCCGTAATTTTGTTTGTTTTCAAGGCGCGTTAAGGCGCGCATAACGAGTTATGTAAGCCTTGACGCAACACAGAAAAGAAGCAAAAGGACAAGCAAGATGTATAAGTTATTTTTACTTGACGACTTAGG
>JAGGRV010000082.1 GCA_021159445.1 Deltaproteobacteria bacterium
AAGTGGCCCCCTGAGAACAATCAAATTGAAACGGAATGGGTGATCCAAAGGCCAAAACCGGCTGAGTTTTATCACAGAGAAGTCAAATTTAAAGATGAAGAATTAAGAAGCATATAACCTGCCCTTCAACACGGACTGGCAAATCCGCTGCGCTCCTTTGCCATCCGGTTAAGGGCGGCGTTAGCGCCTAAAAAAATCTTGCCATATGAGTAATAACGGTATATATTTTATACTATGTATAGTTTTGAATTTGATAAAAATAAGAGCGCTTCAAATTTGAACAAACATGGGATTGATTTTGTCGAAGCTCAAAAGCTTTGGTCTGACCCTGATCTCATTGAGATCAAAGCAAAATGCGATAATGAACCACGGTTTTTAATAATTGCGAAAATTAAAAGAAAACTTTGGTCTGCGATTATCACCTATCGGAACGACAAAATCAGAATAATATCTGTAAGGCGCTCCAGAAAGTCGGAGGTAGAGCTTTATGAAGCCTGAAGAGTTTGACAAAAAATTTGATGATAACAAAAAAGATATCATTGATGATCTTGATTTAACATCTTTGAGACGTCCAAACCTGAAGCAAAAAAGAGTTAATGTAGATTTTCCTGCCTGGATAATTGATTCTTTAGATAAAGAAGCTAAGCGGATGGGTGTAACACGTCAATCTGTAATCAAGCTTTGGCTGGCAGAAAGACTTGAAAAGCTTGCGCTAACAAGGCGTTCGAGTTGACTTGGGGCTACTGAGCGGCTCTTGAAGATTTTTAACTTTAACAAAATTTTAATTATGCAGAGTTTGTTGGCATAAAGCCCCAAGCAACTCAACTTTGCGTTCGGGCGTGCTACGCACGCCCGAATGCGGAGCTGAGCTATCGCTCCCTACCGCTGATTTATTCGGATGTGCGCTGATTCGCACACCCGAACAAATCCGCTGGAGCGAAAGTCTCAGCGGACTACAAGCCTGCGGCTTGAGCCCGCCAAGACTTCGCTCAGCTCCGCATTCTGGCCGCTAAACTATAATGATTGACGAAGGAGAGCTTTATGTCCATCGAAATACCACTTGAGACCCTGTCTGTTTCCGAAAAAATCCGCTTGCTGGAGAGCGTATGGAACAGTCTTTGCGACAAATCAGGCGATGTACGGTCGCCGGAGTGGCATCGCGAGGTACTTGAGACCCGAAAGCGACGTCTCAAAGACGGCCGAGCGACTGTGTCACCGTGGAGCGAAGCAAAGACCCGCCTGCTGGAAGTGGGTCGATGATTGTCGATATTTCATCAGATGCCGAGGAAGACCTCATTGAGGGTTATTGGTTTTATGAGCGGCAATCCCCCGGTCTTGGAGACTATTTCCGGAGTTGCTTGATTGCCGACATCGAGTCACTGGCATACTACGGTGGAATTCATGCAATAGAATACGGCCTCTACCGGTCACTTTCAAAGCGATTTCCGTTTTGCATCTACTACCGCGTCGATGGAGACGTTGTCACCGTGATAGCTGTTTTAGATGCTAGGCGTGATCCACTGTGGATAAGGCAGCGACTTGGATAGCGCAATAGCCAGAACAAAAGGATTGAGCTGACCACAAAAGCCGAGCCGATTTTTTGTAAATTCAAAGTATTAGGTGGCTTTTGTGTCAGCTCATCCTTG
>JAGGRV010000330.1 GCA_021159445.1 Deltaproteobacteria bacterium
CGGCCTGGAAAAAAATTGGTCTCTACTGTATAAAAACTGCGTTCATTGCCGGCTTTTCTGTTAGAGTGATTTATTTCATGACAGATGAATTTAAAACCGTATTGTTTGGCAAATTGTTTCATCTCGGGTACTATGACGGCATTTTTGCCTGTGCCCCGAAGACGTGCCAGGTTGGTATTGTCAATGATGCATTCAGGAGCGCCATACATTGTTTGGCAAACTGTTTCATCTCAGGTACGATGACGGCATTTTTGCCGGTTCCCCGAAGACGAGCCAGGTTGGTATTGTCAATAATGCAGTCAGGGGCGCTATATCCCCAAAAAATCAATGCTTCATGAATAAAACACTTCATGGCAAAACGGTTAAAAGAACGGTAAAACTTCAAATAACGCAACTTCGAGTATCTCATATAGATAACGCTGCCTACTACCTTGACCCTGGTTGTTCCAAACTTTATATTATAGGGGCTTGTATCGTGCTGCATTTCTGCCCCTGGAACATCAGGAGTTTGATCACACCGTTGTTTTTTCGATTGGCCCAGGCCAAGTTCTCGTATATTTCTTGTCAGGGTGGAATACCCGACTTTTATTCCTTCTTCTTCAAGCATCTCATGTATTCTCTGGGCGTAACCCTCACATCTTGTATGAAGGCTGCGAAGAAGTTCAGGATCAATATCTATTTTATCTTTTCTCGTAACTTCCGGCATTTCGCCTTTTTGAGCAATAATAGCGCTGACGGTATTGGCGCTCACATGAAGATTGCGGGAGATCTCACGTATTCCCATCCCCTCATTAAAAAGAAGAAAAATTGCTTTACGCTTGTTCGCATCTTTCATGAAATGCCCTCATTGATTTGGAGAAATTATCCATAATACTGATAATTCCTTTGGTAAGAAGAGTTGCCTGTGCATGAAAAGCATCAGTGCCCGGTTTGTCATTCTTGACTCTATAAATAATCCGCTGCATATAGCTCTGCATCAACTCCAGCTCTCTGAGCATGCTTTGCTCTGCTTTTGTACATTCTGTTGTTTCTGCAACCGATTCTTTTAACCGTTTTAAACCCCAGGTAATGTTGTCTTTTTTGATCTGCTGCCGAAAATCATCAGAACCCCTGAAAAAGCCGGAGGCAAGCAGTTCAATGTCACGGATGCTCAATCCCTTACCTGATACAACTTTGACAAACTCGTCGATTTCTTGTTTTGAAATGGAGTTCATACGTATGAACTGGCGCAAGGTGTACATAAATGAATATACAGGAAAATCTCCGGCAAAAATTCGTTTCATCACATATTCGCTCATCTCTCCGACGATGCCTGCTCTCATGCTCACCCATGATTTGCTTTTTTCAAGGAGACCGGCAATATCATCATTACACATGTCATGAACATTTTGCAGCTCATCAATCAGTTTTGCCTGTTCCAGAATATTAAGGGTTTTTGAGTTTGAGATTCTGATAAGTTTGATAATGCCAAGAGGTTCATCGCTTCCAAAGGAGCGGTAGGGCACGACACTGATGTTGAGCTTCTTTGCACACCGGTATCTTTTAAATCCATTGAGAAGAATCCTGATTCCATCTCCAAGGTCAACACCCTGAAGTGGATCACGAATACCATGCTCTATAATGGATGACAGCAAGGCTTTCTCA
>JAGGRV010000069.1 GCA_021159445.1 Deltaproteobacteria bacterium
TTTTTCTCTAGCTAATATTTCGTAATTACACAATACAAAAATGACAACTACAGTGGCCATATTTCTTGGGATCCTTCAGGGCGTTACTGAGTTTTTGCCTGTGTCCAGCTCCGGCCATCTTGTTTTGGCCGAGTATTTTCTGGGTCTCAAGGATACTCCTATCGCATTTGATGTTACTCTTCATCTTGGCACCTTGACCTCCGTCTTTTTATATTTTTGGCAAGACTGGTTAGGCATGGCAAAATCTTTGGTCCCTGGAAAAACATCAAGAAAAGGAGACAGACGGCTTCTTTTCCTCGTCCTGTTAGGCACTGTGCCAGGGGCCTTTCTGGGTTACTTTCTGGAGGGGGCTGCCTCCACTGTATTTCGTTCCCCGTGGGTAGTCGTGTCGACGCTTTCCGGAGTTGCCTTGCTCCTGTGGTTAGCAGAACGGCTGGCATCCCATACGCGCAATTTTAAAAAATTCGGATGGAAAGATGCTATTTGCGTTGGAACAGCACAGGCCCTTGCAATTGTACCTGGTGTCTCCAGGAGTGGGATAACCATGACAATAGCCCTTTTTCTGGGATTTGAAAGGATGGCCGCAGCCCGTTTCTCGTTCCTGCTCTCTGCCCCCATAATTGCAGGAGCAGGGTTGTACGAGGGCCTTAAGCTTTGGCAGGATGGTTTTGGGACCCTGGGTATGGACTTTCTGTGGGGCTTTATCGCTGCAGGCATTTCCGGATATTTAGTCATAGCCTTTTTGATGCACTATCTCGCCAGGCACACATTTTATCCCTTTGTATATTACCGTTTGATACTGGCTCTTATAGTAGCTGTGGCCCTTAAAATGGGAGGACTATAGACCCATGATCAGACTTATTCCAATATGTATACTGTTCTATGCTTTTGCTACTGTTTTTCTGAGTCCTTTGCCTTGCATGGGACTTACGACAGATGAGCAACATACAGTCAAGCTCTGCAAGAAACTCTCAAAGGGAGTTGTAAACGTAACCAGCACGGCAGTTGCGCCCGGATCTTATCTGGATCCGGTACCTCACAAAGGCTCAGGCTCCGGGTTTATCCTGGACTACCTTGGACACGTCTTAACAAATTATCACGTTATCAGTGATGCGCACTCCATTGAGGTGATCTTATCCGACGGCTGTAAGTGGTCTGCCAGGTTAGTGGGAACCGATAGCGAAACCGATCTTGCAATACTTGAGTTACGAGCGCCTCAGAAGGAACTTGAATCCCTTGCCCCAATGCAACTTGCGGCTACAAAGCTCAGCATAGGCCAGAAGGTCTTTGCGCTGGGAGATCCTTTTGGAACAGGGTACACAGTGTCACAGGGCGTGATCAGTTCCCTTGGACGCAGTATTTCCAGACCTGACGGATGTGTAGTCCACGACGTAATCCAGACTGACATATCCATAAATCCGGGCACTTCCGGTGGACCACTCGTTGACTCATCAGGCAGGGTAATCGGGATAAATACTTTGATATTCAGTCCCTCAAAACATATACCGGGAGTGGGTTTTGCTATTTCCTTTGAGACCGTTGAATGGGTGGCCTCACAGCTCATTTCCAAGGGCTGCGTGTCACGTGCCTGGCTGGGGGCGAATCTGCAGAATGTCACCCCGGCCCTGGCCAGGCTTCTTAAT
>JAGGRV010000114.1 GCA_021159445.1 Deltaproteobacteria bacterium
GTCAAAGGGGACGTTCGTTCCGAACGTGCCTAAAATCCTTCTTGGCCATAGCGTCCGTCTAAGACTCCCAGCACTATGAAATACTTCCTGCAACGCACAAGCGACTTGGTTCTAATCAGCAAGTCCTGCGCACGCTCTGAGAGAATGGCCCCCTTCTACTTTCCCCTCAAGAACGCCCGGAACGAACGTCCCCTTTTCCCAACCTCCTAAACTCCTGATCAAACCACCACCAACCAATTCCGGCCTTCATCACGGGATCTGAGGGACGTTGCCAAGTTGTGAAAACGAGAGTCCTCAAAAAATAATGGCTTCTATCTGACTGAGAAGCCTCGGGATTTTTTTGTCAGCGTGGACTCGTACTATCCGTGTCCTATTTTTTTGAGTAAAATTTCTCATCAAGAACACCATGTTCCGCGGTAAGCCAAAACCGTCTTCTAATAGCGCGGATCAACCCCACGCCAATAACATATCCAGACCCATGGCAAGTTACTGGTATTGATCGTTTTGTCCCGTCCGGCAATTCTCTAATCCACAAACGCTCACTGCCCTTTGCGCGCTTGGCATCCTCATAAACTCCATACTTACCCGCTAAGGAAAGAAGCTCTCGATACTTGGTAGGCCTATCCATACCTTTGCTCGCCGTGCAGCACGCTGCAATCTATATTTGACAGAATTTCAGGTAACTTCATTCCGGCGAACTTTTCAGCTTCGGACTCGGCCTTAACCAGCATACGCCAGTATTCAGTCGGTGCTGGATTGATAAGATTTTCCAAATTGTCTGTTTCCAAGGCATAGTCTGCCTGTAGTTCGATAGCATCCAGGAGATTCTTATAGGAATCTTTAATGCTTTCTCCTTGAGCGACCAGATCAAATTCCAGGCAATGGGCCACATAATGGTCTTCTTCACGGTAGAAAAGAACATGGACAGTTAACGATCTCATTTTGATATCCTTTTTGAGGGACAATAGAGGACCTTATTACCTCTTGACCCTATTACAAATAATCAAGTATCCGTTCAGATGTCAAGGGACACCAACTTTTACGATTTTCCATGGTCCCAATTTATCCCTTTTGTCTTCGTTACTACCGTTCCTGATCTCTTGATATGATAATCATCCCTTTCTTTTGTGCATATTTGAAAATTTCTTGATCTGTTGCTCCTCTCAGCCAATTTTTCTTGTTGTGAAAACGAGAGTCCTCAAAAAACAATGGGTAACTTCTCAATAAGTCTGGGCAGAGCATTTTTGCTTTCAGCATTTCAACCAGAAATTTTTCAAGCCTTGTCTCATTAATACGTCATTATTCATCCAATTAAGAAAGCTGAACACAAAGACGTGGATAGGTTATGATTAATTTATGGCCAAGGCTCGTTTTCCGAAGATCCCCGATATTCCTGAAGAGGAGCTCTCACCTCTTGTTGCCGAGTTGCTCGATACCTGTTGTCATCAAAAATAGGGGACGTTCGTTCCGAACGTGCATAGCTTGCCTTACAGCTATTCAATATTAACAATCGGTTTTCATGCCTGATTAACATAATCTTTCATGTCGGGCTTTTTTCCGGATGATACCGATTTCGTAATACATGAATTCGTGACTCCAAGATACCGAGCAACATCTGCCCCTGAGTACC
>JAGGRV010000005.1 GCA_021159445.1 Deltaproteobacteria bacterium
CCGCGGTTGAAACCCTGCAAAAGCCTATCGGCTGCCAGGGAGTGTGAACGGTTACATCAGGCCCTCTTTTTTAAGAATTTTTGCTACTTTTTTAAATTTGGGCCGTTGGAATTGGTCCAGGATCTCACCGTTTAATCCTATTTCAGGGTTAATGTGTTCTTTCAGGAGGCTGGGAAGGTGGTTATTTACAAGTAAATCAAAGGGGCAGCATACAAAAGCCTGTTGTTTGAGCCTTTCAATATCCATTATTTGTTCTCCTGACAAGCTCACAGACATCCTCATAGCATGCGTCTTCATCAAACCCCGGGCAGTCGGCCTTTATGGCATCCCATGCCTTCTGATCTCCCAGTATGCTCGGGTGAAGAGGCCATCTTCTGCATTGAAAGGGCTTGACCTCGTGGACCTTGCAGAACCCATCCTCGCCATAAAAGATACAATGGCCATCAACAATTTTCATTTCTATCCTGTTACCTTTCTTCACGCAAAACTCCCGAAGGAAGTCGGCCAAATCAAGATCCAAAAAGAAAGCTATAGCCTTCTGTTCCGCCTGAGACAGGGAGACAGTGCTCTCTCCGTGGCAACAGTGGCCACAAAGTTTACAGGAAAAGACTTCGTGGGAATTCATTGAGTTCGTTGAGTTTGTTGGGTTCATTGGAAATCTGAATTTTTAAACGGTTACATCAGCATATCGTATCGGATCCTGCACTCCTGCTGCGGCAAAACCCCTGATTCGCAAAAGGCAGGAATCGCATTTTCCACATGCTACATTTTGATTTTGATAACATGACCAGGTGAGGTGCAGAGGGGCCTTCAGAGCCAGACCCTCTTTTACTATCATCCCCTTATTATAATCGATTAATGGAGTAATAATTTCAATCTTCGTTTCAGGCCGGGTCCCTTCTTTTATAAGCAATTGGTAGGCATCGAAGTAGGATTTCCTGCAGTCCGGGTAGCCGGAGCTATCCACTTCTGTGGCCCCTATGTATATGTATCCGGCTCCGAGCACCTCTGCCCAGGAGACTGCCACGGCCAGCATATGGGTATTCCTGAAAGGGACATATGTTACTGGGACCCCTGATTCCCCAAGGGCCTCTTCCGGTACTGGTATTGCCGGGTCTGTAAGAGCGGAACCACCTATAAACTTAAGATAGGACATATCGACCTTCAAGCGGTCCTTAACTCCATAATAATCAGCTATTGCATCAAAGGCCAGGAGCTCTCGCTCTTCGGTAAGCTGGCCATAATTTACATGAAGAAAGGCCGGACGGCAATTGCGTATAGCAATAGCAGCAGCAACACAGCTATCGAGACCTCCGCTTACAAGACATACACCAAAAGGACGCTCTCGGGCCGACTGCCATGCCTCTTTGGATTGATGATTGATAATTGATGATTGCTCTTGCGAGCTACCTCTCGGGCTAACTGCCATGCCTCAATATCCTCAAAATCTGAACCCATACCTTAATTCGTAACCGTTTACGGGATTACAACGCCCGTTTTACCGCAACCCAGCTAACTGTAAGCGTTTACAGGGTGCTGCAGATGCGAGGCATACGGGTACGCAGACGTACTTCCTGTACTTCAAGTGCCCGACAACAAAGCAGGTGCGGTGCCCTGTGAACGCTTACC
>JAGGRV010000084.1 GCA_021159445.1 Deltaproteobacteria bacterium
CCCTTGAGCGCCCTGAATGGGCCACCCGCCTGGTTAAAATCGCTGTCGAATATCGCCGCACAAAATCACATGAAACATGTCAAAATCTAACAAAAATTATTTTAAGCAATATTTCATAAACAGGGTTGACAAAAAGATCGCCCATCGTCTATATGAACAACCAAGTAATTAAATGCCAAGATATGTGGGCTTACTGATTATTATTAAAAGGAGGAAGTTATGTTTGAAATCACCATTGATTATGATAAGTGCCAGGGCGACGAGGAGTGTGTGGGCAACTGTCCATCTGAAGTGTATGACTGGGACGAAGAGAACACGAGGCCGATAATCGCCAGGCCAGAGGACTGTTTGGGCTGTGAGACATGCGTGGAGGTCTGTGAAGTGGGCGCCATCACTGTTGAGGAAGTCTAGAGCAATCTGAACATCAAATTTTATTAGACGAAAAAGGGATAGTGAATGGCTATCCCTTTTTTTGGATAGTGATTGGGCAAGCACAGGGGCTTACCCCTACATATTGCTTTTCCCTTTGGCAAGGACAAGACGCGATGCCTCTGCATCCTTCGTGATCTGTCCGGCCAGTTCCTTTGGCCCGGCGAATTTCTTTTCATCCCTCAATCGCTGAATAAAATCCAATTTAATCGGGTGGCCGTAGATATCTTTTTCAAAGTCAAATATATGGACCTCAGCCCCCAGATCCTGTCCGCCGAATGTGGGATTGTACCCGATATTCATTACCCCTCCATAGCACTGGTCTTGATAGATAACCTGAACTACGTAGACCCCTGGTTTGGGGCATAAGTCCTCCTTGTCAATGCGCAGGTTTGCTGTGGGAAAGCCTACGACCGGACCGCCTCGACGTATTCCTTCCTGTACGATTCCATGAATCTGGTAATACCTTCCAAGGAGGAGCCGGACCTTTTTCATCTCGCCCAGGGTCACGTATTCCCTGACATTAGTGCTGCTGACTACCATGCCTTCCACAGAAACAGGAGAAATAACATGTACCCTAAATCCAAGCTTGGATCCCATGGCCTGGAGTAAAGATATATTTCCCTTCCGGCCCTTTCCAAAGGCATAATCATAACCCACGACCAGGTCCTCCACCCCTATAGTCTGGTGAAGTATTTTATTGACAAAATCGTGGGCGGACGTGCCTGCAAGCTCTTTGGTAAAGGATAGGCGAATCAGGTGTTCAATTCCGGCCTCAGCTATCAGCTCCACCTTATGGTCCATGGTTGAAATAAGTTTTGGTGGATTTTGAGGCCTTAAGACCTTCATGGGATGAGGCTCAAAGGTAAGGGCTACCGTGTCCCCGTTTCTTGGCCCTGCAAGCTCCACTACCCGGCGGAAAAGGGCCTGATGCCCCAGATGTACTCCGTCAAAGTTACCTATGGTCAGTGCAGGCCGATGAAATGGTTTTTTTATTTCATGCAGGCCTTTGTAAACTTTCATTTCAAATCTTCTTCCGTTTGTGATTACAACCCTTGCTCCAGACATTAATTTACTGTAATCGTTCATGGGGTTACAACGCCCGTTTTACCGCAACCCACCGGACTCTAAGCGTTTACAGGGTGCTGCAGATGCGAGGCGGAGGGTACGCAGACGTACTCC
>JAGGRV010000226.1 GCA_021159445.1 Deltaproteobacteria bacterium
ATGTGATAGACTTTTGAGGTATATTCTCTATCTGATTTAATATATAACGTTTGTTACATTATGAAGTTATGCTAATTTCTTCCATAAATTCCTGTACTTATCAACTCTAATTTTCACCTGCTTTGATACAATTTCACGCCTATCCTGCTTATCCTTGTTGAATAACTCCTTTTTCTACCCTTGATATCTTTTTGCGACCACAGGAAATTCTGAAGCACGACCCTGCTATTAGAATTTTTTGGGCAAACCCGCTTGCCTCAAAACTGCATTCGCAGTGTGCCGGGATTTGATGTGTTGATCAACTACAAATCGGATTCCCGTAATGGGGCTGTACCAGATCTCGTGGTCACCACGTCCCTGTCGTTCGAATCGGCAGCCTGCTTTCTGCAGATGTTTTTTTAGATGCTGCGTATAGTCAGCCATCAGATATCTTCGCATTGAGCAAATTCAAATCGACGGCTCAATATCTCGAAAGGCACCTCATATTCCATGGAGCTTCCATTGGCCTCAAGGAGCTCAGGAATCATGATTCGTAGCTTTTCGATCAAGCTCTCAACAGTTTCTGCTTCTGTGGCAAGACCTGGCACATCGTCGCTCGTTGCCACCCAAACGCGAGACTCATCATCCCACTCGGCCCGAACAAATAGCGGTTTTGTCGGCATAATATTTCATTCCTCCATAATCATTGGTTTGTAACCGTTCACTCCCCCCTCTATTTCTACCCTGTGGGACAGGGAAAGCAAAAGGGTCACCCATTCAAGTAGGAAAAAATAGCTCTTGCTTCGGATAGTTTTTTTTGTCTACTTCGTGAGCAAATCAATTCCGGGGACACCCCAACTTTGCCGGCTACCACCATTATCAGATCATCGATCGTTTTCTTTAGTCTGTATTTCCTTTATAGTTCCCTTTCTTCTCTCTTGCATCGCAATAGAACTCTTTTGTCTCCCCCCTTTTTATTCTTAGACAGGATTTACAGGATTAACAGGATTTTTTGGTCTTTCTCCCTTCCCGGGAGAAAGGGAGAAAACTCAATCCGCCTTCGGCGAAAAAACTCAACTTTTCTCTGCGGGTTGACGGTACTTTCGCTTGACCTCTACCCCATTCGGGCCGAAGTTGATCAAAAGGCCTATTTCTTTTTTTAAACCATTCAGATAATTACCTAAGTTGAGCGATTAGCTGTTAGCCATTAGCGTTTAGCTTTGAAAAATCAGTAGGGAGTCTGCATTATTGACTAAATTGGGTTAGCCTCTCATCCTCATGATGCCCAGGCAAAATAACCGTCCCAAATTTGCATTAAGCTTTTTCGATTTCGTCAAGGAATTTCCTCGTTGTACTAACTTTAATCACGGCTTTAACTTTATCTGTAAAGAAGTGTGAATCACCTGTAAGCAAATAATCAACCTCTGCATAAAGTGCTGCAGCCAGTATTGGTATATCCTTCTCATGTGCTATCAGTTGTTTTGCTTCGGCGAATTTCTCCATATATATCTTCCTTGGTAGAATCTCTATATCGCACAAGGCCCTATCTATCTCTGATAGTGCAATCTCAAGGGTACGTCCACCAAGGTATTTAAGCTTCTTTTTAGTAATCTTCTTGAGTTCATCAA
>JAGGRV010000072.1 GCA_021159445.1 Deltaproteobacteria bacterium
GGGTCAATCCGAATCTCCCAACGGTTTTTGGGGACGATTTGGCCCCATAATAGTTCTTGAGCCCGAGGTAAAGAGTCGGCGTTCTCTCGCCGTCGGCACCCTCAGGTTCAGCATGGTAAGTGGAATCTGTCAAGGCTGCGAAACGAAGTGGAGCACCCGAAGGGCTTGGCCTTGACAGATTCCACGTCCATGCTACCAGGTTTTTTGAGAAAAATGAGCAGTTAGGCTTCACAGAAATACGCTCATAGGTTCAATTCAAGTTTTCCACAGCTTGAATAACAGGAGGAACCCATGAGCGTACTTAAGTTTATCCAGAAATTGCTGAAAATCAAACGATTTCGAATCACAGACTTTTCGTTTAAAAATTGGGGCAAGGAACTCTGGCTGGACGTTAAACCATATAAGAATGGAAGATGCTGCCCTTATTGTAACAGACGCGGGAAAATCATTCGTACTGCAGAAAAGGCCCGCATCTGGCTTGATGTTCCGGTCTGTGGCATACAGGTATTTTTAGTCTACCATCCAAGAGAGATCAGATGCAAAAGCCATGGAAGAGTTCAGGAAATCATCCCATGGGCTTCCGCTTATTCTCGGGTAACCCATCGGTTTGAATACTTACTATTGACTTATTGTTCGATTATGACCCAGAAGGCCGCAGCCAAATTGTTGAGAATATCCACATCCACCCTGTCTGATTTACTTCATCGAACCATCACCAGATTCAGGCAAAGACATAAGATCAGGACCTTAACCCATATTGGGATCGACGAGATCTCGTATTGTAAAGGTCGAAAATACGCCACCATTGTATATGATTTGAAACATTCACGGGTAGTATGGATAGGAAAGGGCAAGGGCAGAAAGACCATAGATCGGTTCTTTGAAAAGGAACTCAGTAACTATCAACGTCAACAGATCATAGCTGCCTCCTGTGATATGGCCCAGACCTATATAGATGCCATAGAACACTGGTGTCCCAATGCCACCTTGGTTCTGGATAGGTTTCATATAGTAAAGGCCCTTAATAACGCTGTTGATGAAGTTCGCAAGGAACAATGGCGTCAGGCCAGTAAGGAGGAGAAAGTTGCTCTGAAGGGCCTACGCTGGCTGTTGTATATGCATTCTTCAAAGAGGACGAAAGAGGATGTTAAGCGTCTCAAGGCCCTGTATATGAACGGAAACCGTCGTATTCATAGGGCCTGGGTTCTCAGTGATGAATTTGAACAGTTCTGGGAGTTTGATAATCAGGTAGAAGCCAAGGATTTCCTCGATAACTGGTATAAGACGGCAAATAGAAGTCGCTTGGAACCTATCAAGAATTTTGTCAAGTTGATAAAAAAGCATGAAGATCGCCTGTTACCGTTTGTGGATACAAGATTGACCAATGCAATTGCTGAAGGGTTGAACCGAATAATCAAGATAGCCAAAAATAGAGCCAGTGGATTTCGGACATTGGAGGCCTTTTCTGACATCATCTTTCTTATGGTAGGCGACCTCAATATTCCAGCACAGATTCCAGCCTGTTTTAGAACTATATAAAGTGACGATAACCCCTGAAGCAAAGGTACATAAGAAGAAATGGGCGATTGAGAAATCCGGATATAGCC
>JAGGRV010000002.1 GCA_021159445.1 Deltaproteobacteria bacterium
CTAGCAGTCTGTCGGGATACCCTATTTGGATTTCGAATTTATGTGGTTTAGATTTGAGATGTTGACTGGATTTGGTGATTTTTTGTTGGGAAGAGAGGTTTCAGCCTGGTTGCTCTCTGGATAAAGCGCCCCTGTCAGCATTTCATGCCGTGGCAGGTCTGAAACCACTCCGAAACAGCTTCAGCAGGTTGTGAGTCAGACATATCAGGTCCCACTCGGCTCCAACCTTCCCCAAGCCACGAAACAAGAACTGCCTGAACCCGCGAACCTGCTTGATCTGTCCAAACACAGGCTCAACGACCTGCTTGCGTTTCGAATATGTGCACCGACCTTTGATCGTTCTCAACTTCCTCGACATACGTTCCTTAACCGTAGCACTCGCGGGAATGCGGCCGCGTGGAGCAGAAAGTGGTTTCTCTTCGTGCTTCTGCCTCCCTGTAGCTATGTACGCATCTATCCCTTCACCCTGAAGGTCGATCACATTGTCCTCACTGAAATAGCCTGAGTCAGCGCTCAGCTTCTTCGGGTTCCTGCCTCCTGTGTTCTCCTTCAGCTTCTCTACCACCGGCTCAACCTGCCGCTTATCATTCGCTTCCTGTGTTACATTTGTCGCCACTATCACCTGTCTCTTATCATCAACCGCCGCCTGACAGTTGTAACTCTGCTCGAATGACTTCGTCGCTCCATTCATCATGATTCGTGAGTCCGGATCGGTGAAGTTACGCTGAGCCTTTGGAGCAGGCTTGACCGAAGACTCTTGACCCTTACGACTCCTCCGCTTCCTGCGACCCTTCTTACTGTTTCTTTTCTCATCTCGCCTCGCCTTCGCTTTATCCTCAGCCTTACGCTCAAGAGCGCTCATCGCCTCTTTGATCTTCCGTAGGCGCGACTCCCTGTAACGTAACTCATCGGGAAGTTCATCACCGCGTTTGCCCTTGCCGTACAAAGCGTCTTCTTCAACATCTGTCGACTCAGCTCTTCTCAATAACTCTGCAACCTCAGCCTCCAACTCCACAACCTTCTTCTCCATGCGACCATAACTCATCGCCTTGTGCTTAGACGCGTTCGCCCGCATCTTCGTGCCATCAAGCGATACATGACCCAGTTTCACCAACCCCGCCTTCTGGCAAAGACGCAACACCTGTACGAACAACTCTGACAGCGCTTTCAGATGACGCTGACGAAACGACGCTATTGTATCGTGGTCGGGATGCTGGTTTGCGCTCAGTACACGGAATGATACCGAATCGTAAGTAGCTCGCTCAATCTTGCGAGAACTCGGTATACCAACACAGTAGCCGTAAAGCAAAAGCCCAACTATCATCTCTGGATCATAAGGCGGCTGACCGCCCGACGAACCGTCGTAATCATCATAGATCGCACTCAGGTCAAGACCACGAACAACATCCATGATGAAATACGACAGATCACCCTCCGGAAGCCATTCCTTCATGTCAGGCGGCAAAAGAAACAGTTGATCCGGATTGTACTCTCGAAAATGTGTCTTCTTGTTCATGACACAATTCTAATACAATTCTATAACTACTCAAAATAATTTAATTAAATCAAGAAACGGAGGTTCTCCGACAGACTGCTAGGC
>JAGGRV010000464.1 GCA_021159445.1 Deltaproteobacteria bacterium
CGCCTCGCATCTGCAGCACCCTGTAAACGCTTACAGTTCGGTGGGTTGCGGTAAAACGGGCGTTGTAATCCCGAGAATGGTTACCTGTTTCCCAATAGTCTGGTGTCTCAAAATTGCCGCAAAAAACCCATCAGGTCCGCTAGGACTGGGAAAAATGACAAGAAATCCATTCTCATCGACCAGCGTAGCGGCTGGTCCCTGCAAAACCTCATCCGCCGGAATAAGGCCCCATCCCGGATGGCCGGAAAGGAAATCCTCCACTACTTCCCTGGTCTCCTCAGGCTCCAGGGTGCAGGTTGCATAGACCATGGTGCCTCCGGGTCTGATTAAAAGGGCTAGGCCATTGAGCAAAGACCTTTGTTGAGAAGCCAATTCTGACAGCGAAGCCAGGGTACGATTCCACTTGATGTCAGGGTGCCGTCTTATGACACCAAGGCCTGAGCAGGGAGCGTCTACGAGGATATGGTGATATCTGCCCTCAAGCTCGGGAAGTCTTACACTAAACGATTCAAAAGGAATACAGGAAATGCACTTTATCCCCAGTCTTTCCTGATTTTCCTTTAGAAGTTCCAGGCGGGCATCATTCCTGTCTGTGGCCTCTACAACTCCCTGATCTTTGATCAACTGTGCAATATGAGTCGTCTTACCACCAGGCCCTGCGCAGGCATCGAGTATGATTTCCCCGGGCATTGGGGCCAAACAGTACGAGACCAGTTGTGCCGCCTCGTCCTGTACCTGAAACCACCCTTGTTTAAAACCGGGAATTGCCACAGGAGACCCGGGATAACCACGAATCATTATGGCTTCGGGCGCATAGCGACCCGGAACGGCATCTATTCCATGACCTGCCAGGTTATTAAGGACTTTTTTTCTTGTTATGGTCAGGGTATTTACCCTGAGAGTCAGCGGGGCCTTTATATTATTGGCTCTACAGACGGCCTGGGTTTCTTCAAGTCCGTATCTCCCCACCCATCTATTGACCATCCAACGCGGGTGAGATTGCTCAATGGCAAGCCCTTCAACCGCATCAAGGCCCATCGTGTCCTCACACCTTCGGGCCATTTCCGGCCCAAGGGACTCTCGCCTTTCAGCCACCCGGCGAAGAACGGCATTCACCAGACCGGAGGCCCATGCATGATTGGATGATTTT
Organism: Deltaproteobacteria bacterium; assembly: GCA_021159445.1. GTDB lineage: Bacteria > Desulfobacterota > Dissulfuribacteria > Dissulfuribacterales > UBA3076 > UBA3076. Next base: position 1,151 of record JAGGRV010000464.1, read on the forward strand.
ACACCTTTAACCGCCTCATTCACTGCGGCTGAAAATGGAATGCGGTCAAGAAACAGGATCTGAAAGACCCCAATTCTCAAATGTGACCGGACTACCCTTGAAAGTCCTTTCTTCCTGGAGGCAAGCCGGGAGTCTATGTGCCGGTCCAGGAGTACCAACCATCTTACGACCCCAAAGACCAACTCACGAACAAGGGCCCTGTCTCTGGCAGACCAGGGACCTGTGTTCTCAAGGAAATCCTCTGTCAATTGCGCCAGAGGTATACGCCTAGATTGTGAAAGGCCCTCCCACTTCAGGAGGACTGAAGCAGCAAGTCGACGTGCAGTGATAACTCTTCGCCTAGTCTTCTTCATGATGGCGCATTTACATGTTGGGGGACATAGAATTTAGGTAAGCGTTCACAGGGCACCGCATCTGCTTTGTTGTCGGGCACTTGAAGTACAGG
>JAGGRV010000043.1 GCA_021159445.1 Deltaproteobacteria bacterium
GCGGTTAGGTATTAGTTTAATGATTACAGGATGTTTTACTATTACAAAATTAGGTGTTAGCGGTTAGCGGTTGATTTGCTGTCCCGCCCGCCTCGCCTGAGCTCGCGATGGCGGGCAGGTATTTTCCAAATAGGTTACTAACACCTAAAAGCTAAATGCTAATAGCTGTTCATCACGGATTACCACACTAATCCGTATTGACTTTCATTATTTTAGCACCTACAATAGGCCTGTGATATAGGGGTCAATATTTGGTATCAGAAAGGAGGGTGTATGCAACAAGCAAAATTTAGCGTTAAAGAGGCACAAGCACTTTTTTTGAATAATTTTAAAGCTTATGGGTTTAAGGATAAAAGTTCTATGGTCCGAACGGCTATTGACTATTTTAAAAATAAATTGGAACTTGAAAACCTAAAAAAATCCGCTGAATTATATTCTGAAATTTATTCTGAAAATGATAATCTAAAAGAATTGACTGAAACAGCCGTAACTGGATGGCCAGAATGACAATATTGAAAAGAGGCATGATTATTGATGTAAATCTTGATCCGACGCAGGGTTCAGAAACAGGAAAAGTCAGACCGTGCATAATTGTAACCAATGATGTTTATAATGAAAGAGTCCCTGTTATTCAAGTTGTTCCAATTACTGAATGGAGTGCAAAAAAAGTTCGAATAAAAACTAACGTTGGACTCTATCCTTCACAAGATAATGGTCTATCAAAAAAATCCATAGCAGATTGCTTGCAAACACGTCCTATTGATCATCGTCATAGGATGGTAAAAATTCGTGGGAAATTATCGCGGCCCAAGATACAGGAAATAAATCAAGCTTTAAAAATTATTTTTGAACTTAATTTGTAGCTATAATCTCCAGAGGCGGCGCTGACTTCGTCAAGCACCTTGAGGCTCCTGCGATGATCGCGGGTCAGCGCCGCGATTATGGAGGAAAGAATGCTCACCACCTTATTCACTTTTTCTTTGGATAATCACGGTGACATAAAATACCCAAGAAAGAGATAGATTTGGCAAGAAAACGGCTGAAAGAGGTGAAACAGCAATGAATCGTCCCACATTCCATGATTTTAAGAAAAAAGCATTAAGTGATCCAGACGTAAGGGCAGAATACGAATCACTATCTGCTGCTTATCATCTTAGGAAAAAATTAATTGGTCTTCGCAAGAAAGCTGGTCTAACCCAGGAGGAGCTTGCCAAGAGACTACATACACAGAAAAGTAATATTTCTCGTCTTGAGAATGTAAATTCAAAAATATCGCCAAAGCTATCAACAATAGAAGAGTATGCCAAGGCAGTTGGGTTTAAATTGGCACTCGACTTTGTACCCCAAAATACCTCAAAACCACATAACAATGAGGTGGACGACGGTAAACAGCTCGGCGTTTTTTGAAAGGTCGTGCCCTGCATAACGGCGTAGAAAATAAAAGACAGATCATCGCTATGATCCAGGACAGGATAAAGAATGTTCAACTACTCAGGTGGATAGACTGAAGGTAGAACAGCAATTCCCGACGTAAAGCACTTTTGAGCGAATATCCTCATCAGCGTCCAAATTGCCGGTTAGCTTATGTAAAAT
>JAGGRV010000639.1 GCA_021159445.1 Deltaproteobacteria bacterium
CCATTGTCCCTCTGGTGGTGGATGTGGGAGTGGGAAAAAACTGGTTTGAGGCACACTGATTCAATGTGAAATGGGAAATAGTATAAGCATTGGAAAATCGTGACCGGGTAAACCCAGATTTCTTCATCCAGGGAAAAAACGATAGAGTCCTAAAAGTGGTGTAAAAAGAAAAAGGGAGCCAAGAATCCGCCCCCGCGATACTTTGTAATATGACAAAAAACAAAGAAGGAGGAGAAGACTCATGGCTCAGGTGCAAGTAAATTTAGATATGGAAATCGTGCACGAATTATTTTCGAAGGATGGTAGAGATGCGGGATTATCAAAGCTTTTGGAGACCATATTGAATCAGATACTAGAGCATCAGGCAACAGAACAATTAGGGGCAAGTCGTTATGAGCGTAGCGATGATCGCACGGCCTATCGTAATGGTACTCGAGAGCGAAAGCTTAAAACCCGAATAGGCAGCATAACTCTTGATGTTCCCAGGTTTCGCAGTGGTGAGTTCAGCACCTCGCTTTTCACCCGGTATCAACGGAGTGAACAAGCGTTAGTCTTGGCGATGATCGAGATGGTAATCAGTGGAGTATCGACCCGCAAAGTAAAGAACATAACGGAGGAGCTTTGCGGCACCCGCGTATCAAAATCAATGGTATCATCACTGTGCAAAAACCTTGATCCGGAAGTTGCAAAATTCAGGAACAGACGGCTTGCAGAGCATTATCCCTTTCTGGTGGTTGATGCACTTTACACAAACGTACGGCATGATCACAGAGTCAGTTCCATTGGGCTGTTGATAGTAACGGGAGTTAATACAGAAGGTTACCGGGAAGTTCTTGGATTTTCTGTTGCAGACAGTGAATCAGAAGTAAGCTGGGATGCCCTGTTTAAATCGTTGAAGCTTCGCGGTTTAAAAAAGGTAGATCTCATTGTTTCCGACAATCATTCCGGGTTGGTACAGGCTGTCAGGAAAAACTTTCAGCGTACCCTTTGGCAACGTTGCCAGACTCATTTTTCTCGCAATATCCTGGATGCCACCCCGAAACGTTTACAGCCGGAGATAAAGCTATGGCTGAAAAGCCTTTACGATGCTGTCAGTCTTGAAAAAGCATTTGAGATTAAAGAAGAGATGTTTGATCTCTTTGGTAAAAGAGCACCCAAGGCTATTGCCCTTCTGGACAAAGGATTTGATGATATAACATCAGTGTTCAATTTACCGGTGGAATTCAGAAAACGGCTCAGGACATCAAACAGTATAGAACGACTTAATGAAGAGATCCGGAGAAGAGAAAGAGTCATTAGGATATTTCCCAATGAACAATCGATTATCCGATTGTTGGGAGCTTTATTGATTGAACAACATGAGAAGTGGAGTACGGGGAAAAAGTACTTTGACATGGCGGAATATCAGAGCCCAGTTATAAAAATCATCGACGTTAAGGAATTAGTAAAGGCATAGTTACAATGAGGCGAGGGAATTTACACACAATTATGGACTTGACTAAAAACTGTCCCAAAGGAAAGAAACAAATAAGCGTAAAAAGTGCAAAAAACCCTGCGGGAAGCGTTGGTGCAATTTGAAAAAGAATAC
>JAGGRV010000513.1 GCA_021159445.1 Deltaproteobacteria bacterium
GATCACATAACCCGTTATGCTCGCTCCTCGCGCCTTGAATACAACAAAAAATCCTGTTAATTTTTGTTCAACTTATTTATCTCCCGTTCCTAAGAAAGTTCCATCTGTGTCTTTGGGAGTGATTGACAAGAGGATCTCCTGGCAAGAGCTTTTTCAAATTCAAATGTCGTAATAGCCTGATTTGTAGTGGAAAACAACACCTATCAAACTGAACCAGTGCCGGCAGGTGGGACGTAGAGGATTTCCTGCTTCTGAATCCGCTTCTGAAAAATCGGTCTCTGAGATGGACTTTTCTGATAAAACAGGCTTTCAGAAGCCGAATATGCGGTTTTTCGCGCGCAGATATCCATTGCCGGCTGAACCGGATTTCTTGATAAACCTGCAATGTCGATTCAAGGTTACATAACGATTCCTCCTTTTCTGATTATATGAAACAGGCAGCCTGTCTGCCCGGTGGCTTCGGTATCATGGTCAGGATGATTTTCATTGTCGCGCCACATGCCGGGCAGGCGATTTTTGCCCGTTCTTTCATTTTTTTAAACATCCTGAAGGGATTAACGCGCAAAATTGTCTGCAGAAACATGATGAGTTTTTTACTGCATGGATGGAGAAAGCCGTAACACCTGGTTCTGCGAAATCCCTTTGGAAGTATATGGAGCATGAGCAGGTAGAGAAAATGTTCTCCAGTGACGGTCCTGGTTCTGTATTGGCCGGTTTTGACATGGAGATACCTGAAGGTGACCATGCCGTTTTCGCATTGGAGGATATCCTGTTCCCGGATGACGCCCCGGTATAGGTAAATGATTGCCTTGTCGCCGTTGCCAACGTCTTTGCAGTCAACGACCCATTGTTTCGGACAATTTTTTGGTACTTTCAGGCCATTGTCAACAATGGCCTGCAGGAGCTTTGCCCTGAAGACCTGTGCCAGGGCTTCGTGGTTGAAAAGGTACCTGGGAGATTTCACCCGCCATAGCCTTGTCTTCGTGTCGATGCTCTTCAACGCTCATCATAACTGACCCATTTGTGCTCATTTAAATTAACCCATCCCATGCGCACCTGTTTCTATGCATTGGTGTAATAAGAGGGAAGCTTTCCAGTGAGAGAGGAGGTGGGGCGCTTGGTGGAATTTTGGGAATTGAGAAGGCTGATGAAGGCCAGGGAGAGTACCAAGAAGACTCAGTCTTCGGAGTTAGTCTCGATTGGTGGTTCAGATACTCGCAGTGAGGGTCCATCAATACGGATAGTAATGCAGTGATGTCTGAGGCGATCCAGGAGGGCGTCCAGCAGGAACTTACGCTGAAAGGTAATTATTCACTTTCCCCCCTGACAGCCAACAGCCTTTTTCAGGTTTCAAAGCATAATCCGTTGGGAATACGCATTTTGGTGCAATCTGCCCGCGGTTGAAACCCTGCAAAAGCCTATCGGCTGCCAGGGAGTGTGAACGGTTACGCTGAAAGAGGTCATACCATTCTGGATAGTCTAAATTTGTGGTAATAATGGTAGATTTTCGACCGTATCGTCTATCCATAAGCTTGAAAAAGGCGTTTGCCTGTTCCGGCTTCAAGGTTAAATATCCCAGCTCGTCAAT
>JAGGRV010000212.1 GCA_021159445.1 Deltaproteobacteria bacterium
CCTGTAATCATTAAACTAATAGCTAACCGCTAAAGGCTAATCGCTCAATTTAGATACAAATATGATTAGACTAAAAAAGTCCTTTTTGAGCCGCTGTCTCGAAATAGCTATATAAATTTCGTATGCGTGACTTATATATTACGAATATGTTTATGTTATAGTTTTAGATCGACTCAGACTTTTTGCAGTGTAATCATTTTTTGTTTTATCTCTATTGGCTTCGCTAGTAAGTATATCTTCGCCTATGACCCACATTGCTTTTAAATCACCTTCCAGGGCCGCTTTTATCATTTCAGGGCTCATCAAACCCTTAGTTTTTGGTATCTTGTTTTTATATTTTTTTTCATACTTTTCAAGGAGATCTTTTTCTGTCTCTTTCTCGCAAGGCGAAGAAATTGATATATATCCGGGAAGTATATAAGGCGCAACCCCCATATCACAGCCACCTTGGACATTGTTTTGACCTCTAAGAGGATTTATGCCTGTCCCCTCTTTACCCAAATTTCCAGTAAGCATAGCAAGATTTGCCAAAGCTCTTACATTTGATGTCCCGGTAATATGCTCTGTTATACCAAGAGTATAGATAATAGAAGATGGTCTGTTTGAGGCATAAGCTATAGCAGTATCTCGTAAAGTATCCTCTTTAATTCCCGTTATTTCAGCAGCTTCTTTTAATGAGAATTTTTTTAATTTATTATTAAGTTCATTAAATCCTTCACAATTTTTCTCAATGAAATCTTTATCATCTAATTTTTCTTCAATGATAATTTTGCATAAAGCATTGATAAGTTTTATATCGCTTCCGGGTTTTATTTGAAGATGTTTTTTACAAAATTTTACGAGAGGCGTTTTTCTTGGATCAACCACTATCAAATCAGTGCCCTTATCGACAGCATTTATTATATGCCAAGCAATGATAGGGTGCGCTTCATAAGGATTGCTGCCTATCAGCAGTATAGTTTTTGCATTTTCTATATCACTGATTGGATTGGTCATACCTCCGCTTCCCAGTGATTTTATAAGTCCGACAACGGTGGGAGAATGACAAATCCTTGCACAATGATCAACATTGTTTGTACCTATTACAGCTCTTGCAAATTTTTGGGTTTGGTACAGTTCTTCGTTTGTTGTTCTAGCCGATCCTATTATGCCTATGGCATCTGAGCCATCTGTTTTGATAATTTCGCTAAATTTTTGTGCAACTTTTGATATAGCTTCATTCCATGAAAACTTTACAAGTTTATTGCCTTTTTTGATGAGAGGATATCTGAGTCTGTCGGGATGGTTGATAATTTCAGCACAGCTATAGCCTTTTACGCAGAGTTTTCCTTGATTTATATTATTGTTATACGAAGGATAAACACCTTTGACTTTGCCATCTTGTACTTGTAAATATATATTACAACCGGTTCCACAATAGGGACATATTGCAAGAACTCTTTTCATATCCGTTCTCCATGATGTTTTTACAGAGCCTTTATAAATATTATATCGCAGATTAAATCATATCTTTGTATATCTCTTTAGGAAGGCTGGAAGCACAGGAATGACCGTCCCTGCCCTTAAGCCAGCAAAACAGCCAGGA
>JAGGRV010000325.1 GCA_021159445.1 Deltaproteobacteria bacterium
TGTCAAATGCCAATACATCGGTTACCCGATTTTAAGGGTAAATAATGCCAATACATCGGTTACCCATGCACCTGAGGTTATATACTTCAAGCATTGATGTTAAACTTATAAATTTAAAAAAACAATAATGCCGAGAGTTATGGGAGAAGAAAAGGGACTAGCAGAAGAAGCAACTTGCGCGAGAATGGGCCACCATAGCTCGTCGGAGCGCTGGTTGCTTCTTTTGCGGGTTATCCACTCGGCTTTGGTAATAGGGAACATAAAAAAATTTACTATTAAAAATTCATGCTGGCAGCTGATAATCAAAAGAGTCTACCAGATCTTCGCCAAGGTACACTTGCAGCCTGTGAATCGCGGTTATAATCACAGCCTTGACGTATGAATACACAAGATCTTTATGGAGCTTGAATTTTTCGCCGAATATATTCAGAACCCTGTCGCTGCGGATGAGGCGAATCACAATGATATTTCCATCAGGCATATTTTCGAGGCTGGGCAGCTTGGTATTCGGGCCGAGGGTGGCTGGCTTAAAATCTGACCGACACTCATCCGGTGTTTTCCCTTTCAGGCAGCTGTATCGATGATGCCTGTTGTGAAAGGTTTGAAAATTCTTGCTCTGCCGCTTGAGATGCGCATAACTATGAAACCACTGGCGGCGGAAAAACTTTTTGTTGTAGGTGTCGTTGAATTTTTCAATCACACCGTTTCTCCAGGGTTCCCTGACCGGAATGAACACCGGCTGAACACCAAAATGCAGACAACTCTTTATAACAACACCAAATGACCGGGGGTGCTGATTGCTGCCGTGGAAACTCAATTCATTGTCAAGCTGCAAAAAATCAGGCGGCCCCATGACCTTCCAGGACCGGATCAGGCTGAAGGCGATTTGCCGGTCCTGTTTCGTTCTCTGAGACTCGATGTAAACCCTGTGACTGAATAGATCGATTACATTGAACGAATAAAATCTGCCGTCGCCTTTGATGTACCGTGGCCCCACCAGATCAGCTTGGTGGATGTTGTTAAAATAGACCGCCTCATTGAAATAGGGATACTCAAGTCCCTTGGGAACGTATGGAGTTTTTTTTGACCAGCCCCTCGCGTTTCAGGATCCGATTGATGGTCCGATCCGAGGGCAGGTTATGACCTGATTTGCTCAGTTCCCATTTGATGGCTGAAACCCCTATCTGGGAAAATCTTTCGTTTTCAAGCCGCTTGCGGACTCCGATGATGCTTTGCTTTTCAACCTCCGGTATCCGTTTGGGGCTGCTACGTGGCGCCTTGGATTGATCCCTATACCAATCCTTTTGGCCCGACTGATAACGCTTGAGCCATTTAAAAAACCACTTTTTCGACCGATTAAAGTCCGTGTATATTGCCTTTGGTTTTTCTCCCATTAAGTATCGCTGGACAGCTCTTTGTCGAATACGTTCTTCCAATGGTTTGCCTCCTTTTAAAAGTGATTTGTCGGAGGCATTATACACGTTTTTGGCTTAGACGGGTAACCGATGTTCTGGCACAAACTAGCGTTAGGGTAACCGATGTCTTGGCATTTTTGGGTAACCTATGTCCTGGCATCTATCA
>JAGGRV010000472.1 GCA_021159445.1 Deltaproteobacteria bacterium
CGATGGTGAACGGTATTGCAGTATAATTTTTAATCCTTATACTTCATCAGGGTGAATATCAAAGTATTCTTATCCAGGTGATTCTTTATAGTCAAGTCCTAAATTTTCTGTAAAATTGGTTCAAGTAATACTTTCCCAGAAGTCCGAGAGAGCGTAGCGATCGAGGACTTCTGGGAATCAGAGTCATCGTTCTCCAAATATTCCATATTCAAATACCGTCGCCCTGTTACCCATTCTTCACTTTTTTCAATGCATATACTGGTAACTAATCTCAAGCAAGAATCCCGGTTGGGAAAGATTCTAACCACTCGCGTACGACGCCGAATCTCTTCATTCAAGCGTTCCAGACTATTTGTTGTCCGCAAACGTCGCCGATGTTGCTCGGGAAAATGATAAACGCTCAACGTCTCTTCACACGTCTCCTCAATAAATTCACTTAAATCAGGGTAACGATCAGCCAAGTGTTGAACAGTATTGTTAAGCCTGGCAAGGGCCGTTTCTAAGTCTGAAGCCTGATATATGTCATCTACCAGAACTTTGACTGCCTGCCGATCTAACTTGCGTACCTTTGCCATCACATTCTTGAGGTAATGACACTGACAACGCTGCCAAAGACATCCCTGAAAATGACGATCGATGGCGTCTCTCAAGCCCTCATGAGCATCAGATACCACCAACTTAACACCTTTCAATCCTCGGCGTTTCAAATTGACAAAGGCATCTGACCAGGTAGATTCATTCTCACTATTGGCAATACTAACATGCAAAACTTCCCGATTACCATTCTCATGAATACCCTTAATGATTATGGAGGCTGCACTGAGTACCTTATGATTCTCACGAACCTTCTCGTATTCTGCATCAACGATCAAATATGGATAACAACCCGTCAACGGACGCTGAAGCCAGGCCTGAATATCATCGTCCAATTCTGTGATTAGTTTTGAAACCATAGACTTGGAAAAAGTGATTCCACATAACTGTTCTGTGATCTTGCGAACCTTGCGGGTACTGACTCCTTGTATTACCATCTCTTGTAAAGAAAGCAAAAAGGCGCGTTCACTACGTTGATACCGACGAAACATTTGAGTCCTGAAAGGTTCGTTACGTGCCTGAGGGATGGATAATTTAATCTCCCCAACACGGGTCTTGAGCCGCCTCGGTTTATATCCGTTGCGATAATCCCGACGAGCGGCTTGACGATCGTAAGGCTCTGCGCCAATGTAATCTAAAAACTCCGTATCAATTATCTCCTGAATCACCGATTCAACCAATGCTTTTAACTGATCGGTATCGTCAAAAAAGAAACCACCATTTTCAACTTGTGACTTTACTCCGTTTTTCTTACAATCCTTGTGAGTCATCGTTTTTCCTCCTTTTTTAATCGTTAATATTTTTTGGGAAAATCGATGACTCTTACCTTTTTTACAAATCCTTTTTACAGAAATTTATGGACTCTACCCCGAATATTCTCCGGCTACATAAAATTGATCTGAAATTTCCGTTTACAGACTGTAATGTTGTATTACTTATACAAGCCGTATTTCTTTGTCGCTTCGAACATCGCGATGCAGTT
>JAGGRV010000118.1 GCA_021159445.1 Deltaproteobacteria bacterium
CGCAAAGTTTGCACATCATTCTTTTTCCTGGCATTTCGTAATACAGAACGGATTGAATTGTAATCCTGGAACTGTGGATAATCCCAAAATACAGCCTTTAAAAAATTTTGGTTCAAAAATTACTCCTTTAAACGCTCAGGGGCAAATTTTTCCTCTTAACAAATCCTAACCCGGACAAGCCGGAACCAAATCGTTCTGCCTTCCGCCCAGGCTTTGATTGCGGTAGGTTCTCCAATTTCCATTTTATCTATCTTGGGATTCATTATATTTCCCCATTAAAAGAAGCTGATTTTCAAATACGATTTTTTCTATTTTTCTGATGCTAAGGAACGTACAATAAATAACTTGAACAAATTGGCATCCTTCATTCACCAGTTTACACTTTTTCGAAAAAGAGTGTATTGTCGAATTTGATACCGATGTCGAAACTGGAAATTCGAAATTTGAAATTAGGTAACGCATTTACATCTTTGTGTTTTTCCCAATTTCCAATTTCCAATTTCACTGCCAAAATACAAGGTCAACAAAGTGTAAACTACTTTTGACTTGTCGTGAAGGATGTCTAATTTTTGTTCAACTTATTTATCTCCCGTTCCTAATTCTTTTATTACAAAGGGAATTTGCGGGACGTCATTGACTAGATTGAATGAGTGTAATAACGCTATGGGAAAAAGGCTGTAGGCAAATAATAACCTTAAACCAAAACTCCGCTTCCTGAAAATGGAGGCAGGGTTTTTGCTTTTCTGAGGCTTCCGAGGGATAAACTATTACAAAATGTAAATGTGATTGACACTTTCTTGCGTATTGACAACATCCAGCAACTGAATTATTATTTAGATAATAATGTAATTCAAAGAAAGGATTCAATATGAGAAGCACTATAACCTCTAGAGGACAAACCGTTATCCCCGCTGAAATTCGGCGACACTTTCATTTATCGCAAGCGGATCGTTTAGAATGGATTGTGGAACATAATACCCTACGAGTAGTGCCCGTTCGGGAGAACCCAATTGATGAGTTTCGCGGCAAAGGAAGTGGTGGATCAGTGGCACGACTTTTGTCAGACCGAAAAAAAGATCAGAGATTTGAATGAAGCGCTATCTTTTAGACACCTCGGCATTTTTGACTTTACGAGATGATGAAAATGGTGCAGACCAGGTTGCAGAACTAATGTACCAGGCCCAAAATGGAAAGAGCCAGTGTTTTGCCTGTTTTCTCTCCCTCATGGAAATATTTTACCGGGTTTGGAAAGACGAAAATGAGCAGACTGGCAGGTTAGCCTATGAAGAATGCCAATCCTTACCAGTTAAGTGGATTCACGAAACAAAATCCCTACTGGAAAAATCTGCAGAAATTAAAGCAAAAAACAGGCTCTCTTTAGCTGATGCCTGGATTGCTGCCAGCGCTATTCAAGAAGGTGCTATATTGGTTCATAAAGACCCAGAATTCATACTGCTGGATTGTCCACAATTAGCACTTCCATATAAAGATTAATTTTCCCCGTCCACACTGTGTTTAAGAATTGCGGGACGGTATGAGCAAATAGGCTAAAAGAAGAAGGCTGAAGGCTGAAG
>JAGGRV010000098.1 GCA_021159445.1 Deltaproteobacteria bacterium
AATTCTTGAGCCATCGTCGAGTCGCTTGGTCCTTACTTTTTCCATCGCAGAATCGGAGCATTTTGCAGGGGCAACCGGATCACGCAGGTCTTTGCCGACAACCCTCTTTTCAGGCGGACAAAAAAAAGGACATTATGTGGCTTTTGGTCCAACATCCGAAGGAAGGTGCCTGGCTATCATCTTTGAGCTAAAGCCCAAAGGCCTTGCTCGACCTATTACCGGGTGGGATATGAAACAGACAGAAATTCGATATTACAAAAAACACAGGGGTAAAAAATGAATAAGCAACAAAAAAAGCGGGAAAACTGGATTGAGTACTACGATCATAAAAGCATCCTGAATGAAATCACGGATGAGACGGTTACTGTAATAAGATACATCCCAGTCTTGGGCAAAATAGAGGATTAATCTCAAACACTGTGGAAAATTCATTGGTGTATATGACAACTGCGTGGCTTTTTTCGGCCAAAAAATTCGCATACTCCACCACCATCCTGTCTCCCCCGCGGGAAAAGAGGCTGTGGCGATAAAAGGTGACCTTCATATAACCGTGAATTCCTCTCTTATATCTAAATTGAGCGATTAGCTTTTATTATTTTGGGTGTTTGCCAGCGATTCGATTTTCACCCGTTGGGTGTCCCCCGAACTTCAGGCACTCCACTGGTGAAACAGGGGATAGAAAGTTGGACGCTGAAAGGGCAAAGATCAAGCTATAAAGATCAGGATCATGAATGACCTTGTTGACTCGCGGTAATTATATTCAGCTCTGGGAAATAGCTTGAAAAATATCCCCCATCATTAGTTATGAGGTTTCCCCCTTTTATTTGGAGAGCATATGCCCCGATCAGAAAATCACTCAGAATGTGCTGCCTTATTTTGATCTCGGAGTTACATTTCTTGCACATTAATTTTCCAAGCTTTTTCCCACAGTTTGTACACATTAATACCCGACGTCTGTTATATGTTTCCCATCGTTTAGCAGCTATAACATAACTTTCCGGTTTTGTTTCACCAATAATAATGCCGGTGTCACTTAAAAAGTCGTTCAACTCTTTTTCATCCTCAAATACGAGCGAAAGTTCACCGTAAACAATTTTGGGAATGAGCAGAGCATTTCTTTTACTTAATTCCCCTAATAGCACCGCGTAATTCTTTCCAAAATCAGTGACGTCATGATAGATATAAACAAGAGGATTTGTGTCGATAACAATATTATTCATCGGTTCTGCCGCGAAGCTGATCAACCATATGATCAATGCTTCTTCTGCTTCGCTTCTCCCCGCGACCAAGCCACTTCATGAATTTGTTCTCATCACTGCTTTTCACAATAAGCGCATTGTTCCCCTCAACAATGATTTTAACTTCCATTCCTGGTATAAAGCCAAATTTATTTCTTACCATTTGAGGAATGGTTATCTGTCCTTTGCTCGTTATTTTAGGCATTATACTATCCTTTGAGTGAGTAGTATTACATTTAATTAATTGTAATACCAAGGGGAGCGAATGTCAAGTAGTAACCGTTCACACTCCCTGGCAGCCGATAGGCTTTTGCAGGGTTTCAACCGCGG
>JAGGRV010000542.1 GCA_021159445.1 Deltaproteobacteria bacterium
GGGTACAGAAGGTTTTATAATAACAGCATTCATGACGTCAAAGCAAGATAAAATAGTACATGCTCAATAACTTGTGGCAAACCCCCACTATTCAGTCTGCGATACCAACTTCATAACCCCCACTTCCACCAACAAGTTCAGACAATCTCAGCATTGAATACTCGTTCGAGAATATATCTCGCACATACTCATAGAAACTGACGCCCTGTTTTCTGCACGTATCCAGTATCGACAGCATATTCTCCCATGCGATTCTTCCGTCCTCGCTTCTCGTCCCATAACTGATCTTCCGCTTAACCACCTCTTCTCGCACCGCTATCTCAGCTGTATTGTTATGAAGCGGCGTCTCCGGATAGTCCAGCACAAGTAGTAGCTCCGCTTCCTTCTCCTTAGTCAATGCTATCCGATGATCCAGCTCGCCATAACCCGTTTTGGTGGAGAACAGCGAATTAAACCTCCGTTTGATATATATCTTCCGAGCATCGGTTGGATCTTCTTTATATTTCGTAAGCAGTTTATAAAAGTTCCATATCTTTCTTAAAAACCTGTCAAGCACAATGCGATGATGGTTAAGAAACGGATTCAATTCCAGATAGTGCCTGATCTCGTGTATCCAGCATAATGCATGAAGCAACGATATGTCCGAAAACTGTCCTGCATCATCGGAAACCATGATTTTATCTATCTGTTCGCCATCTTTCAATCCTAAAATTCCTCTAATCGTATCCCTATTCTTCTTTGGCAGAATAAAGAACACGGTGAACTTCTCATCGCATACGACATGCGCATGGTAGTTTGTTCCGTTATGCCGCGCGCCTGTGTCATCGATGTGGAAATATTCTGCCTGATTCATTCCCGATTCAAAGATCGCCTGTTTTTCCGCACTAAATTCATCTTTCTTGTCTCTGGTCAGGATATTGGAGATCTCGCCTTCGGATATGATGATTCCACACTCTTCCATAATTTTCTGGATCTTGTTTTCGGTGACTCTCCCGGCATAGTAGAGATATACGATGAAAGACTTCAGATTACTTCCAAATTCAGAATCCTGTACATCCTCTGGCAGTTCTGCTTCATAGACCTTATTCTCACTCGGTGAGTAGTAACGCTCGAGTATGTATTCGACATTGTCGGTTTCGAATTTTATATCCTGTTTGATCACGTGTCGATAACCTTTAAACTCGGCGTCTGGCGGAAGAGTGTCTTTATCGACCTGGATATGCTCTGTTCTGTCAATCTTGATTCTGGGCTTCTTGCTGCTCTTTGTCCAGTTTCGTGGTTTCTTTGTGTGATTGTTGGTCTCTCTTGGGGGAGTATTTGGAGGAATGTTTGGTTTGCCCTTCTCGCCTTTCAATCGTTTTATCTCGTCCTTCAACGCTCTAATTTCTTCATACTGCTGGTGGTTGGTCTGAGCTAACTGCTCTATGGTATCGAGAAGTTTTAAAATCAGGGATTTCAGCATATCTTTGTTATTGAAGTCAATGCTTTCTATATCCAGAGATGTTATATCTTCTGGTATAATGCCCTGCATAAACAAAGTAAATCGCAAAGAACTATTTATAATTTT